>DATLCW010000372.1:0-18175 GCA_035526195.1 Bryobacteraceae bacterium | reverse complement strand
TCTTCTTGTTACATTGGATCCCCTGCCGGCAATCAATATTACAGGACTGCCGGATCTCATCACGCCGGGTCAGCAGCCTGGGGTGGGTATCGAAGCGAGCGCGGCCTATCCGGCGGACATCACCGGCCGGCTGGATCTGGAATTCACGCCCGATCCGCCCGTTGCGGGCGTGGATCCCGCCTTGCAGTTCTCCACCGGCGGGCGTAGCGTGGAATTCCGCATTCCGGCGGGTCAAACGCGAGCGGTGTTTTCGCAGACCGGGCTTGCTTTGCAAACCGGCACGGTGGCCGGGACCGCCACTCTACGGCTGACCACGAGTGTGGCCGGCCAATCTGCGCGCCCCTCGAACACGCCCGACCGCAGCGTACGCATCCGCCACATGGAGCCGGTCTTGAACAGCGTCACGCTCGAGCGGCGTACGGACGGATTCAACGTCGTGATTGTCGGGTTCTCGACGACACGCGAGGTTTCAGAAGCCAGCGTCACGCTTGTTCCGGCCACGGGCCGCGACCTCCAGTCCACGCGGATCGTGGTGCCACTCACGGCGTTCTTCCGGACGTGGTACGACGGCGCCGCCTCCTTCCCGTTTGGCACTCAGTTCAAAGTGACCATGCCATTTAACGGCGATAACGCGGCCATTCAGGCGGTCACTGTGCGGCTGCGCAACAGCATCGGCGAATCCGAGGAGCGGAGAGTCACCTTCTAGTGCGCGTGGATTGCCAGGTGGACAATCGCACCGGCACAAGCTGGAAGGCACAGGACGGGTTCTCCATTGGCTGGCAAATCTACGATCCCGATACGGGGATCTTTATCTCCGAGGGCGAATGGCTGCCGCTGGAACGGGACGTTCCGCCCGGCTCTTCCGCCAACGTGAGCATCGATTTGCAGTTGCCTCCGGAGAACGGCCAGTATCGAATTTACGTCTCCCCGCTCGATCCCAAGAAGGGCTGGCTGTACACCCAAGGCGAGCCGCTGGTAGTGATCGATACGGAAGTGCGCAATGGCGCCATTCAGGTTCTTTCCAACCGTTCTACCACTCTGCGGCGGCTGCGGTGGCACAATTTCTTTCCGGCGCTGGTGAAAGGATTCCGGCAACCGTTTCAGGAGATCGGAAAGAACCGGCGGTTGATCCGGTCGATGGTGCGGCGGGAGATCCTGGCGCGGTATCGGGGCTCCTTCGGCGATGTGGCATGGACCATCCTTCATCCGTTGCTGCTGATGGCGACGTATTTTTTTGTGTTCGGTGTAGTGCTGCCCAGCCGCTTTGGGAGCGATGCCAGCCGGTCCGGGTGGGCCCTCTATTTTCTCGCCGGGATGCTGCCATGGCTTGGGTTCAGTGAGCCGGCGGGGCGCGCCGCTTACGTAATTTTGGAGTACCGGAATTTTGTGAAGAAGCTGGTGTTTCCGGTGTCGATTTTACCCGTGAACCAGGTAATTGCCGGACTGGTGACGAGTCTTCTGGCCACGGCTTTATTTCTGTTAGCCTTGCTGGTAATCCGGGGACATATTCCCTGGACCGCTGCGCTGCTTCCGTTGCTGTTGATTCCTCAGGTGCTTTTTACGTTGGGTGTCTGCTGGTTTTTGGCGGCCCTGGGAGTGTATCTTCGTGACCTCGCCCAGATCATGGGATTTCTACTGACGCTTTGGTTTTTTCTGACTCCGATCTGTTATCCGGAGACATCTCTGCCGGTGGAGTTACTTCCTTTGCTCGCGAAGAATCCGCTGTTCCATTTTGTGAGAGCGTACCGCCAGATTTTTTTGGAAGGCGTAATTCCCGCAACTGCGATGTTGGTTAAGTTATGGAGCGTCTCGCTGGTTGTGTTTTTTGTGGGCCATGCGTGGTTTACGCGATTGCGGAAGACATTCGCAGACGTGGTGTGAACCTCTAGGACCGGTTAGCATCCACCACGGCGATGGCCGCCACGTTTACGATATCGTTCACTTCACAGCCGCGCTGCAGCACGTGTACTGGTTTTGAGAGTCCCATGAGAATAGGCCCGATCGCCTCCGCTCCCCCGATCCGCATAAGCAGTTTGTAAGCGATGTTGCCTGACTCGAGATTAGGAAAAATCAGCACATTGGCTCCGCCTTTTAGCCGGCTGAAAGGATAGGTTTCGGCGAGGATCTCCGGCGTCACCGCCGTATCTGCCTGCATCTCGCCTTCAATCATCAGATCCGGGGCACGCGCCAGCGCAATCTCTACGGCGCGCCTCACCTTATCCGCTAACGGATGCCGCGTGCTTCCAAAGTTGGAGAACGAAAGCATGGCCACGCGCGGTTCCAGGTCCAAACCTTTCACCGTGTTCGCCGCTTCCAGCGCGATTTCTGCCAGATCCTCCGCCGTTGGCTCAATATTCACGGTCGTATCGGCGAGAAAATACACCTCCCCGCGCGCCGTGATCAGCATATACATTCCCGACACGCGCCGGCATCCGGAGCGCAGTGGAATCACCTGCAGGGCGGGCCGGATCGTATCCGGGTAGTGGCGTGTCAGCCCGGCGACCACCGCCTCGGCGTCGTTCATCCGCACCATCATGGAGCCGAACGTCACCGGCTCCAGCATCAATTGCGCCGCCTCCTTCCTGGTTACGCCTTTGCGCTGCCGGCTGCGATAGAGCTCCTCGATGTAGCTCTCGAGCTGCGGCGAGTTCGCCGGATCGACAATCTGCAGTTCGTCGGGATTCATGCGCAGTTCCTCCGCCTGCGCAACCACCACTTCACGCCGTCCCAGCAGGATCGGTTTGGCAATCCCGTCATCCTGCAGGATCTGGCAGGCGCGCAGAATCTTCGGCTCCTCTCCCTCCGGCAACACCACCCGGACGGGCTTCCGCTGTGCCTTGTGAATCAGCATCCGCGTCACCTCCTGCGCTTTGCCCAGACGCCGCGCCAGCTGCTCCCGATACTCCGTCAGATCCACCGGCTTTTGCGCAGCGCCGCTCTCCATCGCCGCCTGTGCCACCGCCGAAGCCACCCAGATCAACACCCGGGAATCAAAAGGAGTCGGAATGATGTATTGGCGGCCGAACTCCATATGTTCCACGCCATAAGCGCGCCGGACCGCATCCGGCACATCCTCGCGGGCAAGCGCCGCCAGCGAGCGCGTCGCCGCCAGCTTCATCGCGTCATTGATGGTGGTAGCGCGCACATCCAGGGCTCCGCGAAAAATAAAGGGGAAGCCGAGGACATTATTCACCTGGTTCGGAAAGTCCGAGCGCCCCGACGCCATGATGAGATCGCCGCGCGTGGCTAGCGCCAGCTCATAATCGATCTCCGGGTCCGGATTAGCCATCGCGAACACGATCGGATTCGCCGCCATGCCCAACAACATTTCGGGCGTGACGCAGTTCGCCGCCGACAGGCCGAAGAACACGTCGGCTCCGCGCATCGCTTCCTCCAGGGTTCTGGCGCTGGTCGGGCGCGCGAATCGCTGCTTGTAAACGTTCATGCCATGCGTACGGCCTTCATAGACCACGCCGGACGTGTCGCACATCAGAATATTCTCTCGCTGCACCCCCAGCCGCACGAAGTGCTCGGCACACGCGATGCCGCTGGCTCCTGCTCCGTTGAAGACCGCTTTCAAGCTTTCAAGCGGCTTGCCCGCGAGTTCGGCGGCGTTTAGCAAGGCGGCTCCGGCAATGATCGCGGTCCCATGCTGGTCATCGTGAAAGACAGGTATATTTAAGGTCCGGCGGAGCTCTTCTTCGATTTCGAAACACTCGGGAGCGCGGATATCCTCGAGGTTAATTCCGCCAAAGGTGGGTTCGAGTAATTGGCAGGTGCGGATGATTTCCTTCGGGTCGGTGGTGTTCAGCTCGAGATCGAAAACATCGATGTCGGCGAACCGTTTGAATAGGACGGCCTTTCCCTCCATCACCGGTTTGCCTGCCGCCGCCCCGATGTTTCCGAGGCCCAGCACGGCGGTGCCATTCGTCACCACGGCCACCAGGTTCCCTTTAGCCGTGTACTGATACACCTTTCCTGGATCGCTCTCGATTTCCAGACACGGCACCGCTACGCCAGGCGTATAGGCCAGGCTCAGATCGCGCTGCGTGCGGCAGGGTTTGGTGGGCGTCACGGAGATCTTGCCTGGAGTAGGGTAGGAATGATACTCCAGCGCGTCGTCCTTGCGAATAGACATGGAGTGATTATCCCTTACGCCGCCTCCCCGCTCGTTCCTGCCCGGTCGCTGATCTCCTTTGGGGTTTCCGTCTGCTATTTGTTATACTCGTGTTTCCACCGGCCGACAAAATAACACCTGTGATCTCTCGTCGTACGATGCTGCAAGGCACGGCGCTAGCTCTCGGCGCGCCGATGATCAACCGAGGCAGTTTCTCGCTTTTTGCCACTGGCGCAGCGGAATACTCCGCTCGCACCCTGGAATTAGTACGCAGCTCCACAGTTATCGACATGTTGGGTCTGCTGACCCTCAACTATCGCAAAATGTTCGCCTGGGGCATCGATCCTACCCGCTTCCAGGAAGCCGACTATTTAAGGTTGAAAAGCTCCGGCATCACCGTCTTCCATCCCGCGGTGGGATTCTCGTTAGGCGATGTCCACGCTTCCTCCCTCCGCGACATCACCGGCTGGAATAAGTTCATAAATACACACAAAGACCATTTTCTGCGTGTGGACAACGTCTCGGATTTTGAAAAAGCGAAAACGCAAGGTGCCATCGGCATCGTAATCGGCCAGCAGAACTCCGAGCATTTTCGAACCGTGGACGATGTAGATCGCTTCTACCGTCTTGGCCAAAGAGTGTCACAGCTTACCTATCGTGGAAACAGGATCGGTGGCGGCTCCTCCGATGGACGCGACACGGGACTTACGCAATACGGTTCGGCAATCGTCAAACGGATGAACGACGTCGGTATGGCCGTCGACCTCTCGCATTGCAGCGACCGGACGACGCTTGAGGCGATTCAGCTTTCCACCAAGCCTGTCCTGATTACCCATTCCAACTGCCGCGCCCTCGTGCCCAACAGTTTCCGCTGCAAGACCAATGAGGCGCTGAAGCAGATGGCCGCCAAGGGCGGGGTCATGGGCATCACGATGGTCAGGATGTTCGTTCGCCCCAGTGGGCGCACCACCATTGAAAACGTGCTGGACCATATCGACCATGTCGCCAAACTCGTTGGCGTAGAACATGCCGGCGTGGGAACCGACGTCGATCTGGACGGGCGCGACGTGGCCCTCCGGCCCGCCCGGCGATACGACCTCGACGGGATGGATTACGCCAAGAAAATTTACGATCTGACGGAAGGTCTTGTCCGCCGCAACTACTGCGACAAACAGATCGAGTTGATTCTCGGCGGCAATTTCAGACGGGCGCTCTCCGCCACGTGGACGGATCCAACTCCCGCCACGGTCTGAGTTAGAACGTCCGGCGGCGGCGCAGGAAGGCGGGCACTTCCATATCCTCCGTCGATTCCTCATGGCTCGAGTTGGCCGATGCGAGCACCGCCATGGCGTGTGCGGGCTGCGGTTCCGGTTGGATATTATGCTCCGGCGCAGGCTCCGGATCGAGCGCCATGTCGATTCTCGGGGAGAATTCCTGCTCCCGGAAAACCGGTTGCGGCGTGCTGAAGAATCCCACGCGGGAAGGCGGCGCCTCTTTCTTCACCTCTGGCTGGAAGCCGGTGGCAATGACGCTCACTTTCACCTCGTCCCCCATGCTTTCATTCATGACGATGCCGAAGTTGACTTGAAGATCGTCGTTGCTGGTTGCGGCGCGGATCAGCATGCAGGCTTCATTCACATCGTGCAGCGAGATCCCGCTGGAGCTGGTGATATTGATCAGAATGGCCCGGGCGCCCCTCAAGTCCCCCCCGTCCAGCATCGGACAGTGGATCGCCTTTTTGGCCGCGTCCACCGCCGCGTTCTCTCCCTTCGCCGTGGCGCTGCCCATCATGGCGTAACCCATGCCCTGCATAATGGCGCGGATATCCGAGAAGTCGCGATTGATCAGCCCCGGCGTATTCATGATGTCATTGATGCCGGATACGGCCTGCCGCAGCACATCGTCCGCTAACCGGAAGCTGTCCAGCAAGGTGGTCCCCTTGGGCGCCAGCGTGGTCAGGCGCTCATTAGGAATCGGAATCAGCGTATCCACGGTTGCCGAAAGGTCCGACAACCCCTTCTCCGCCATCTTCATGCGGCGCGAGCCTTCAAACAGGAACGGTTTCGTGACGATGGCCACGGTGAGAGCATTCAGCTCCTTGGCGAGCGACGCCACTACCGGCGCCGCCCCCGTGCCCGTACCGCCGCCCATGCCCGCGGCCACGAACACCATATCGGCGCCATCCAGGATCTCGATAATGCGCTCGGTGTCCTCGAGTGCCGCATCGCGGCCGACATTCGGGTCGGAGCCTGCGCCGAGGCCCCCGGTGATCTTCTGGCCGATCAGCAGCTTGTTGGGAATCGGCGACTCCTGCAGCGCCTGGCGGTCCGAGTTGATCGCGTAAAACTCGACTCCCGGCATCCCATCCCTATACATGCGTCCGGCGGCATTGCAACCCCCGCCGCCAACCCCGATTACCTTGATGGTGGTGCCGGCGCGGGTCTCTTCCTGAATCTCGAACTTGAGTGGGTCCATTTTCGTTGCCTCTTTTGAGCTGGGCTCCGTGGAGCTTATCTCTTTTTGGGAATCGCTGATGTCTTCGAAAATCATTCGTCTCACCTCTCTACTTAAGAACTAGACCCACCAGGCTCGGGACTTTTCGTTTCGGTTCCTTGTGGGATTTCAGGCGGGCCGAGTACATCGCAAGTCCGGCGGCGGTGGTCCAGGCCGCGCCGTTGATCTCCTCCGGCCAATCCTCAATGCCGAGCACCAGGCCGTTGCGTGCCTGGCAATTCAAGATCGCCTCCGATATGTCGCACATCCCCGCGAGCATCGCTCCTCCCCCGGTGAGCACAACACCTTCGAGCAGCGACTGCTCCATGCCGCATTTTGCCAGTTCATGCTTCACATGGAAGAACAGCTCTTCGGCCCGCGCTTCCAGAATTTCATTTAAGAGCCGCCGGGGTGCCTCGCGCGGCGCGCGGCCTTCCGCCGAAGGGATCTCGATGTAGCTGCTGTCGGATGTCAGCCCGAGAATCGCGCACCCATATTCTTCTTTTAACTGTGCGGCGTCTTCATAAGCGACTTTGAGAATCTGGGAAAGATCCCGCGTAAAGTGATCCCCGCCCAGAGGAATGCCGGCGGCGCACAGCAGCGCATCGCCGTCATAGACAAGCAAACTGGTTCCCTGCGCCCCGATATCGATCAGCGCCACCCCTCTTGTACGATCGTCGGGAAGGATGGACGCATAGGCCGCGGCCACGGGCTCGAAGACCGTTTCCTCGACGGCCAGATGCGCCTGATGGACGGCTTCGATCAATGCCTGGTGCTCGCGGGACGAGCAGGTGACCACGAACACATTCGCTTCGAGCCGGGAGCACACGGCGCCTCTCGGATTGCGGAAGCCCGCCCGTCCGTCAAGCGTGAAATCCATCGGCAGCATCTGCAGCACAAAGCGGTCATCTTCCAGACGCACGCGGGAAGCCAGTTGAACGGCATAGGTAAGGTCGCCGTTCTCAATGTGCCGCGGACGTCCGAATTCATAGACGCCGCGGCTGCTGAAACCCGCCACCGTTGTGCCGCTGATGTCCGTCACCACGGCCTCCACCCTGACGTGCGCCATCCGTTCGGCATCGCGCACGGCGTACTGGATGTTTTCTGCAATCGAGCTTACATCGGCGACGCGGCCGCGAGTCCATCCCTTGCTCGGCGTTTCTCCGTAACCAAGAAACCGTAGATGGTTGTCCTCGAGGGCGAGGATCACGCAGCGGGTGAAGGCGCTGCCCACATCCAGCCCGGCCGACAGTTGCTGCTTCTTATGGTTGGCCACCCGTTACCCCTTCCACAGCCGTGATACGGTCGTCAATGCGTAGATCGAAGACGGTTGAGTTCGGCCGCGCCTTGCGGATTTCGGCGAAGTTGGAGAGAAAGTTCTGCATCCGCTGCCGGAAGTTCCGGCTTCCCAGCTTCACCGTCACGACCCTTTTTTCCACCTGCATCGCCGTCTGCAGGTTCGCCGGGTCGCGAACATCCACTTCCGAAACATGGGCTGCGAGAGGGCCGATATCCCCCAGCATCGCCAATACCTGCTGCACGCGAATACGCCGGCCTGCCTCCGCATCTTTTGCATTGAGTCCGGTCAGCACCACGAACGTATCGAACTTCTCCCCCTTTGGCAGTGGCAGCAGCACACCGTCGGCGTCAATTAAATGGAAGCGCGGGACGCTGTCCGGAACATTGATTTGAGCGAACGCAACCGGCTCGCGCTCCGTGAGCGTGATGTGGATCTGGTTCGGCCAACGCCGTGAGACCGTCGCTTCTTTCACCCAATCCACCGCCAGCAGATTGCGTCGCCGTTCGGCAAGCGGAAAAAGATAAAGACTGCGTCCGAAGTCCTGCTCCAACACACGAAGAATCTCTGCTTTGGATGCCCGCTGGATACCGGCAATCTTCACTTCCGCCGGATCCTTGCCGTAATCCGCCGCGTTCTTCAGATGGAATCTGGAATCGTTGATCAAAAAAGCTTCCACGCGGTGAAAAGCCATCGTCAGCGCGAAGGCCGCCACCAGGGCAAAGAACGGCAGTGTCCAATAAAACAGGTTGATACGGCGGCGCTTTGGATGTTCCGCCTCCTCTCTGTCGCGCTTTGCCGGCCGCGAACGTTTTGACCTCTCTCGTGCCGCGGGCTCCTCGGACTCCATTTGATCGAGCAGCGGATATTCGACATCTTCCGTAACCGATCTGCGGGACATGTTACCTCCTTACGTCCTGCCGGGCGCGCAACATTTCCAAAATCCGGTCCCCGGCTTGCGACACGCTGCCTGCTCCCAGTGTGAGGATGGCGTCGCCGGGACGCGCCGCCTCCGAAATCAGACGAACGCCGTCTTCCATCGCCCCCGCGTAGCGGGCAGCTTTATGACCGAAATCCGAAAGGCGCTGCACGAGTACCTTCGAATGGATGCCTTCGATAGGCGTTTCCGAAGCCGCGTAAATATCAAGCACGTAAACCGAGTCCGCCTGATGGAAGGACCGTGCAAAGTCGTCCATCAAACTAGCCGTGCGCGTGTAGCGATGCGGTTGGAACAGCACCAATACCCTGTTGAACTGGCACACCCGGGCAGTCGTCAGCGTCGCCCGGATCTCGGTGGGATGGTGTCCATAATCGTCGATCACCGTGACGCCGTCCACAGCGCCGCGAATCTGGAAACGGCGATCTACTCCGCTAAACCCGGCCAGCCCTTCCCTGATCTGCGGAACGGGAACCTCGAGTTCGAGTCCTACGGCCACCGCCGCGGTCGCGTTCAGCACGTTATGCGGTCCGGGAACTCCGGCACGGAACGTGCCCAGTTCTTTCCCGCTCAAACGTAAGGAAAACTCGCTGGATGTGGGTCCGCTCGATACGCCGTGGATGAACAGATCGGCCTGCGGATTGAGTCCGTACGTAAGTGTGCGCCGCTGCACGCTGGGTAGAATGCGCTGGACGTTCTCGTCGTCCAGACACAGAATCGACGCGCCGTAAAATGGTACCTTATTGACGAACTCGATAAACGCCTTAAGGATTTCTTCCAGCGAGTGATAGTGGTCCAGATGCTCCCGGTCGATGTTGGTGACAATCGCCAGAATGGGAGCCAGCTTCAAAAACGATCCGTCGCTTTCATCCGATTCGACCACCAGAAACTCGCTCTTGCCCACGCGGGCATTCGAGCCTCCCATGCTCCTGACTCTGCCGCCCACCACTACCGTGGGATCCAGGTGGCTGATGACCGATGCGACCATGGAAGTGGTAGTGGTCTTGCCATGACTGCCTGCCACAGCCACCCCATACTTGATGCGCATCAACTCGGCCAGCAGTTCCCCGCGCGGGATCACGGGAATCTGCAGCCGCCGCGCTTCCAGCAGTTCGGGATTGTTGGGGTCAATCGCCGAGCTGGCCACCAAAGCCTTGGCCCCGGTCACATTCGCCGCATCGTGCCCTTCGGAAATGCGCGCGCCCCGGGCGGTGAGCCGGTCCGTAATCGGCCCCAGTTTCAGATCGGAGCCGGTGATGTCGTAGCCCAGGTTTAACAGGACTTCGGCGATACCGCTCATGCCGATCCCGCCGATTCCCGTAAAATGCAAACGCTGGGGCTTAAAAAACATTTTGATCTCTAATTGTTTCGGCTTCCAGAGCTCGTGTCAACTCTTTTTCACAAAGAGCGGGCTGCCTCCTCTTCCAGAATTTCCACCGTCCGCGCCGCCGCTGAGGGACGCGCGAATTGTTTGGCTGCTTCACCCATGCGCTCCAACCGGCCGGCGTCGGAAGCGATGGCTTGAATGGCATGAAACAACTCTTCTCCCGTCAGCTCGTGGTCAAGAATGAGCCGCGCTGCTCCCGCCTTCGACATGGCCTCGGCGTTGTGCAACTGATGCTGATCGGCGGCGAACGGAAACGGAACCAGGATGGAAGGTTTTCCCGCGGCGGCGAGTTCCGCCACCGCGCCCGCCCCGGAGCGGCAGACAATCAAGTCGGATTGAGCAAACGCTTCCGGCATGTTTTCGAGGAAGGGCACCACCTGCCCCTCCGATCCGCTGGCCGTAAACGCCGCCGCCATCTCCGCGTAATCCTGCGAACCGGTTTGGTGAATCCAGCGGATCGAAAGGCGCTGGGCCTGGAAAATGGCCCAACTGGCCTTTCCCGCCTCATTGAGCCGGCGCGATCCGCGGCTGCCTCCGGTGACGAGCACAGTCAGCTTCAAAGAGACGGCCTTTCTCGCGATACTGAAAAACTCGGCGCGTACCGGCAACCCGGTCATCTCCACCCGCTCCGCCGGGAAGTATTGCTTCGCCTCGGGAAAGCTCAGGCACGCGCGCGCCGCGAGCCGGGCCATATAGCGGTTGGCCATCCCTGGCATGGCGTTGGGCTCCATCAGCACCACTGGCCGGCGCATCAGCCAGGCCGCGATCGTGGGCGGACCAGCGACATACCCGCCCATGCTGAAAACCGCCGCCGGACGATAGCGCCGGATCAGCATCATCGCCCGTAGAATCGCCGCCGGCAACCGCCAGAGCGTCCGGAGCGTCTGGCGCAAGCCGACTCGCTTGAGGCCTCCAATTGTAATGAATTCAAGGGGCATGTTCTCAGGCGGCACAAGCTTACTCTCCAGACCTTCCCGCGTGCCCACGAAGAACGGCGAGTGGCCGCGCCGCCGTAGTTCCCGCGCCACAGCGATGGCGGGAATCACGTGGCCCCCCGTGCCGCCGCCCGTCATCAGAAACGTAAGTTTCAACGCCCTCCCGGAGCGCGGGCGGCCAGCCCGCTCCTTCTTGTACGTCTGGCGGATGCGTATCTTCATTTATGCCGCGGTTGGGATCGCGCTCCTTATCCCGCATGATCGCTGACGCTCAGCAGGATGCCGAAAGAAGTAAGAGTGGTGAGCAGAGAACTGCCGCCGTAGCTGATCATCGGCAAAGGAATGCCCTTATTTGGAACCAGTTCCAGTACGACGCTCATGTGGATCAGCGCCTGCACGAGAACCAGCACGCTGACTCCCAGCGCCAGGAATCTTCCGAAGTCGTCCGGCACCGTCCAATAAAGGCGGATGCCCCGATAGAAAATCACCAGGAATCCCATGAGCACCGCGATCGCCCCCCAGAGCCCCAGTTCCTCCCCGATAATCGCAAACATGAAATCGTTATGCGCTTCCGGCAGAAAGAAAATCTTCTGCTTGCTTTTCATCAGGCCCACCCCGAGTACGCCGCCCGATCCGACGGCGATTCTCGATTGACGGCCCTGGTATTCCACGTCGCGCGAAGCCAGCGACTTGTCGGAGTGACTTTTGAGCCATCCCTTGGAATCGATCACATTCAAAATCTTGTTCTCCGGATCGAAGTAACCGGTGACCCGCAGAATACGGTAGGGCTTCGCGAGGATCGCGAGTGAGCTAACCACCAGACCGGCTGCCATCGCCATCGCGAAGTAGCGCGGCTGCAATCCTGCCACAAAGAAGATCGCTCCCGCCGTTGCCATCAGCACGGCGGCGGAACCCATGTCCGCCGAAATGATGCTGCCTGCCAGCACTCCCAGCGCCAGCGCCGCCGGGCCAATCGTATAGCGCGTGTTGATCGCGTGTACCCGCCGCGTCATGAACCACGCAAGAAAAACCACCAGCGCGGGTTTCGCGAATTCTGACGGCTGGATGCCCACCGAGCCGATGTTCAGCCAGCGGTGCGCGCGCGGGTCCCGGAAGTAAGCGACAACCAGCAGCGCCATGATGATGCCCAAAGGAGCAAACGCCCAGGTGGGGGCGCTTAACGTGCGGTAGTCCTTGCGCTTAAAGTACATCAGTACGGCGAATGCCGCGGCGGCCCATCCCATCTGCCGGATCAGAAAATGCTGCGCGTTCTGGAAGCGCACGCCCGCCGTCACGCTGGAGGCGCTATATACCATCACTAAACCGAAACACACCATCAGCACGATGGTGGAAAACAGGATGCGGTCGGTTTTCAACTGCTGTGCCATACTGCCTGAGTCCTAGGTTTCAAACAATCTTACCAACAAATGTTTTAAACAATTTGCCCCGTTCCTCGTAGTTTTTGAACTGATCGAAACTCGCACAGGCGGGGGCCAGCAGCACCGTATCCCCCGCCACAGCCCGCGAAGAAGCGTAATTCACCGCCGCCTCCAGCGTTCCGCAGCGTACCAGCACAACAGTGCCCGCAATCTGCGAAGCGATCTTTTCCGCCGCCGCTCCGATAAGAAGAGCCGCTTTCGCCTTCTGATGCAGCGCTGCCCCCAGCGGGGCGTAATCGCCGCCCTTGTCCTTCCCGCCGAGGATAATCCATAGTCCGCCTTCAAATGCCTCAATGGACTTCAGCGTGGCGTCCACGTTGGTCGCTTTGGAATCGTTGTAATACGGAACGCCGCGAACCTCGCGCACGAATTCGATGCGGTGCTCCACCCCCGGGAACGTCCGGACGGCGGCGCGAATCCCTTCCAGGGTAGCCCCGGCCAGTCTCGCGGCGCCGGCCGCAGCCATCACGTTCTCGATATTGTGCCGGCCGCGCAGAGGAATCTCAGACGCCGGCATCAGCGGCGCCCCGTCGCTATAAATATTGCCGCCGTTCAGCCACAGCCCACGCTCCACCGGATGTTGCAGACTGAACCAGACGGGTTGCGAGCGTAGACCCTGCGCCATGGCCGCGGTGGGGCCGTCATCCGCATTCAACACCGCCCAGTCCGATGCTTGTTGCGTTTCAAACAGCCGGCCCTTCGCGGCTGCATAGGCCTCGAAGGTGTGATGCCGGTCCAGATGATCGGGGGTAATGTTCAGGCAGACACCGATTTGCGCCCGGAACGTCTCGATGGTTTCCAACTGAAAGCTCGAAAGCTCGAGCACGTTCCACTGATCCCGCCGTGAAGCACCGACCATCGCCGTTGGCGGCAGTCCGATATTGCCGCCCACCTGGCACGGAATCCCGCAGCGCTCCAACACGTGTCCGGCCAGAGCGGTGGTGGTGGTCTTTCCGTTAGCGCCGGTAATTCCCAGGATGGGACCTTCGAGAAACCACGACGCCAATTCCACTTCGCCGATGACTCTTGTACTCACGGCTTGCAATTCCGGAAGATCGCGCGGCACGCCCGGAGACAGCACAATCAGGTCGTAGCCCTGGAAAGTTTCCGCGCTGAGCGGATGAAACGGTACACCCATCGCCTGTAAAGCGGGACCAACTCCCTCCAGATCGCCGATGGCCCGGGAGTCTGTCCCATACGCGTGCGCCCCCTTCCCGACCAGGAGATGGATGGCGGCGAGTCCGGATTTTCCCAGGCCCGCCACCAGTACCTTCAAACCTTTGATGTTCTGGTCCCTCGCCATCGTTACCTCAGCTTCAACGTGGTGAGCGCGAACAGCGCCATCACCAGCCCCACGATCCAAAAGCGCACGATAATTTTCGATTCATTCCAGCCAATGGCTTCGAAATGATGATGGAGCGGCGCCATCTTGAAGATCCTTTTTCCGCGCAGCTTGAAACTGCCGACCTGCAGGATCACCGAGAGACACTCGATGACGAAGACGCCGCCTATGAACAACAGCAGCAATTCCTGTTTGATTAGTACGGCCACCGTACCGAGGCTGCCTCCGAGCGAGAGTGAGCCCACATCTCCCATGAAAATTTCCGCCGGATGAGCGTTATACCAGAGAAACGCGAGCGATGCGCCGGTCATCGCTCCGCAGAAAATAGTGAGTTCGCTCGCCCCGGGCAAACCGGCTAGACCCAGGTAGGACGCAAACTCCTTGTGACCGCTCATATAGGTGAGTACCGTCATGGCGCCGGACGCAATGATCATCAGACCGATAGCCAACCCATCCAGGCCGTCGGCGAGATTCACGCCATTCGCCGCCCCTACCAGCACCGACCCCAGAAACAGGAAAAAGAACAGAAATCCCACTGGGTACGTCCAGGGGTTATGTAACAGCGAATCGATCAGCAGGTCGGGCCGGAAGGACTTGAAGAACGGCACGTTCATTTCGGTCGAGTACTGGCCGCGGGCGTGCAGCGCTAGCAGAATAGAGCCGATGAGAAGCGACGCAAGGATCTGCAGCAGGAACTTATTGCGCGCGCTGAGTCCCAGATTGCGCATCCGCTTCACTTTCGTGAAGTCGTCATAAAAACCGATGGCGCCGAAGCTCACGAGACCCAGCATGGCCACCCACACGTAAGGGTTGAGAAGATTGGTGAACAGCAGCGTCGGCACGACGATGCAGATGACGATAAGCAGTCCGCCCATCGTGGGAGTGCCCGCCTTTTTTTGATGAGACTGGGGACCATCTTCGCGAATATGCTGCCCGATCTGAAATGCCTTGAGCCTGCGGATTAACACCGGCCCCAGCACGATCCCCAGAAACAGCGCGGCAAGACTCGCGAACGCCGTGCGAAACGTGACATACCCGAACAGGCGGAATACGCCGACGTTCGCTTCGCGATATAGCTTTTCGTAAAGAAGCCAGTAGAGCATCAGTTTGAATTCAGGAAACTTTCCAAAGCAAGTTCGACACGAGTCCCCCGCGAGCCCTTCCACAGGATGGCGTCGCCCGCACGCGCCAGTTTTCGCAGCATTCGTCCCGCTTCTTCGGGTTCTTCAAAAAAGTACGCGGCGTCAGCCGGTATGCCGGCCTCGAGCGCGGCCTCCACAGCATGCTTGGCGGCGCCGCGTATCCCAATGAGCACATTGAGTCCGCTTCTTGCGACATAAATTCCTAAGTCGCGATGAAGCGGCTCGGACCAGCGTCCGAGTTCGAGCATCTCCCCCAGCACCGCAAGGCGCCGCGTAGCCGCCGTAACGGCAAGCAGATCCACCATCGCGCGGGCAGCGTCCGGGTTGGAGTTGTAGCAGTCGTTGAAATGTAGAATTCCGTCTTTCTCGAAACGGCGTCCCCGCATCGGCCCCGGCTCGATCGCGCGCGCGGCTTCCTTTAACCTGCCGGGATCGATACCGTAAATCGAGCAGACCGCCACGCCCGCCAGCAGGTTCGAAACTCCATGCCGGCCCGCAAGCTTGCTTTCCAGCGTAACGCCTCCCGTGCGGAAACGAACGCCATCGCTTGAGTAGTTCACCGCTTCGGCGCGCACGTCGGCTTTCTCAGAAAGTCCATATGTAATAGTGCGCCCCTGAAACGACGCGGCGAACTTCGCTACCCGTTCATCGTCGGCATTCAATACGGCGACGCCCTCCACCGGCAGCGCTTCGATCAATTCGCGTTTGGCGGCGGCCACCCCTTCGATGGAATCAAAATTCTCCACGTGCGCCGCTCCGGCATTGGTCACCACGCCCACGCGCGGCTTGGCAATTCGCGCCAATGCGGCGATTTCCCCTGCATGGTTCATTCCCAATTCCACCACGGCGGCGCTGGTTTCCTCCGCTAGCCGCAGCAGCGTAAGCGGAAGCCCGATGTGGTTATTCAGATTGCCCGCCGTTTTCCCGACAGGCATGGCCACCGAAAGGAACGTGGCGATAATGTCCTTGGTGGTCGTCTTGCCGGCGCTGCCCGTTACTGCAATCAGATCTTTCCCCCAACGTTGGCGCGCCCAGGCTCCTAATTGTTCCAAAGCCTCTTGCGTGTCCTTCACCACCAGCAGCGTCCACTCAGGCGAAGCATTGGCCGGTATGTGATCCACCACCGCGGCGCTCGCCCCCTTGGCGAACACATCGCCCAACCAGGTGTGCCCGTCATGAACCGGCCCTCTCAGTGCGAAAAACAAATCCCCGCCCGCGAGCGTCCGTGAATCCACGCTCCATCCCGTGATCTCTCTGTCGATGGCCGGTGCGTTGATTTGCAGCGCCCCGGCCGTTTCTCTCACCGAAGATCTCATCCCGTCTTCCGGCGATAGCCGAACTCCTTCAGCACTTGCCGCGCCGTCTCGCGGTCGTCGAAATCGACCGTTTTATCCTGCAGCACCTGGTAGGTTTCATGCCCTTTGCCGGCGAGCAGGATCAGGTCGCCGGGCCCCGCTTCCTCCACCGCCAGACGAATGGCGCGCGTACGGTCCGGCTCCACTTGATGAGGAGTGTCCAGGCGCCGCAGGCCCACCAGTGCGTCATTAATGATGTTCAAAGGTTCTTCAGAACGCGGGTTATCCGACGTGAGCACGACATAGTCGCTTAGCTCGCCCGCCGCCATGCCCATCAACGGGCGCTTGCCGCGGTCGCGGTCTCCGCCGCAGCCAAACACCGTGATCACTCGTTTCGGTTTCAAGGTCCGCGCAACCGCGATGGCATTGCGTAACGCATCCGGCGTGTGCGCGTAATCCACCACTACCAGAAAAGGCTGGCCCTCATCGACACGCTCAAAGCGTCCGGGCACAGCCGTGCAATCCGCGATTCCCGCGGCGATCATTTCCAGGTCCAGTTCATAAGAGATACCCGCCGCGCACGCGGCCAGGATGTTATAGACATTAATAGTCCCTACCAGCGGCGAGCGCACGACCGTCTGTTGCTGCTTATAATGCAACGTAAAGCTCACTCCGTCGAAACCGGTGTTGATATTCTCTGCGCGCACGCAGGATCCAGGATGCAGCCCGTACCTGAGTACTTCCGCTTCCGGGCCCGGCTGGATGCGGCGGCCGTACTCATCATCGACATTGATTACAGCGAATTTCGGGGTCGCCGCACCGTTCGCGACGAACAGCAGGTGCTTCGCCTCGAAATAACTTTCCATGGAAGGATGAAAGTCCAGGTGGTCCTGGGAAAGGTTGGTGAACACCACCGTGTGAAACGGAAGCGCGTATACACGGCCCAGTGCGAGCCCGTGCGACGAAACCTCCATAATCACGTGTGTGCCGCCCCGCGCCCGCAGTTCGGCAAACAGCCGGTAGAGATCGAGAGACTCGGGGGTGGTGTTTGCGGAAGCCACCCGCTCCCCCGCTAACTGATTGCCGATCGTGCCGAACACGCCGGTCCGTTTGCCTGCCCGCCGCAGTACGGCATCGATCAGGTAGGTGATGGTGGTTTTCCCGTTCGTCCCCGTAATCCCGGTCAGGAACAGATCGCGCTCCGGTGGGCCGAAGAAATTACGGCACGCCAGCGCGAGCGCGCGCCGTCCGTGTTCCACCTCAATCCACGGTCCTGAGAAGCCATGCGGCGCGGGCAGTTCACTGATCACCGCAATCGCGCCTCTCTGCAAAGCTTGCGAAGCGTACTGCCGTCCATCGGTCCTGGACCCGGGAAATGCGAAGAAAAGGAAATCGCGTCCCACCTGCTGGGAATTGTAGGCCAGCCCTCGCACTTCGGAGCCCAGCAGCCCGCACGGGAGTGCCGCCCGCGGCGGCACTCCGGAAAGCACGTCCGGAAGTTGCATATCAGCGTCCAAACTCCACCACAATGTGCTCGCCCGATTGCAGCCTCACTCCCGCCGCCGGATGCTGCGCGCGGGCGATTCCCGACCCTCGCGGTTCCACCAATATTCCCGCCGCGGCCGTCAGGCTAAGTACTTCGCGCATCGATTTTCCAACCAGGTTCGGCGCCGGCGGGCCGCTGGCGCGCTCATAAGAGGCAGCCTGCAAAACGGCCGTCTGTCCTAACTCTGTAGGCTCGAGCGCTCCCTCCGGCGTCGGACTCATCGGCGCACTCGCCAGATCGCTTTC
>DATLCW010000369.1:0-23409 GCA_035526195.1 Bryobacteraceae bacterium | reverse complement strand
CTATGAAATCCTTTTTGTGGATGATGCCTCCAACGATCGCAGTTTTGAACTGCTGGCGAATCTGGTGGAAACCGACAACCGGCTGAAAGTGATCCGCTTGCGCCGTAATTTCGGACAGACGGCCGCTCTTTCCGCGGGTTTCGACGAAGCACAGGGGCAGGTGATCGTGTCCATGGACGGCGATTTGCAGCACGATCCAGAAGACATTCCCAGTCTGCTGGCAAAGATTGAGGAAGGCTACGATATTGCTTCCGGATGGCGGAAGAACCGCCTAGACAATGCCGTAACCCGTAAGTTCCCGTCGCGGATCGCCAACTGGCTGATGTCCCGCGTGAGCGGTCTGCAGCTTCACGATTTTGGGACGACCTTTAAAGCCTACCGCGCAGAAATTCTCAAGGACGTGAACCTGTATGGCGAGTTGCACCGGTTCATCCCGGCGCTGGCAAGCCAGTACGGGGCACGCGTCGTTGAAGTACCGATCCGCAATACGCCGCGCGTCAACGGGGCCTCGCACTACGGCCTGGGACGCACGTTTCGCGTGCTGTACGACATTATCACGATAAAGTTTCTCCTCAGCTACTTCACCCGTCCGATGCATTTCTTCGGCATGGTGGGGTTAACCTGTACCGGGCTGGGCGGATCGATCATGGCCTATCTGTTTATTTATAAAATCACGGGACATGACATCGTGCTTGAGCACGGTCCGCTCATGATTGCCGGGGCTGTTTTGCTCTTGATGGGTCTGATGATGTTCTCGACCGGTTTGCTCGGTGAGGTGCTGATCAGGACGTATTTTGAAAGTCAGGGGCGCCGCATCTACGCGATCCGCGAGGTTCGCACGAAACGAGAGCCGCAAGTCGCCGAAGGCCCGCGGTAAGGCGCTGGGCGACCGAGGGGAGATCGATCCTCCCGGCGCGCCGGGTTCGCTGGCTAAAATAGGGTTGATATGGAACTCAATGGCAAACGCATCGCGATCCTGGTCGACAACCTCTATCAGGAAATGGAACTCTGGTATCCGCTTTACCGTCTTCAGGAGGCAGGAGCGGAAGTGGTGATTGTCGGCGCGAAGACAGGTCAAATCTACACGAGCAAGCTCGGTTATCCCGCGACGGCGCAGAAATCGTATGACGAAGTGAGCGCCAAGGAGTTCGATGGCGTGATCGTGCCTGGCGGCTACGCTCCGGATCACATGCGGCGATATCCCAAAGCCATTCAACTGGTGAAGGATTGTGATTCACAGAACAAGCTGCTTGCTTCGATCTGTCACGGACCGTGGCTGCTGTGCTCCGCTCAGGGCGTATTGAAGGGCCGCCGCGCTACCAGTTTTTTCGCGATCAAGGACGATGTGATCAACGCGGGCGCGGTCTGGGAGGATGCCGAAGTGGTGGTGGATGGAAATCTGGTTACTTCGCGTAAGCCGGAGGATCTGCCCGCTTTCCTGCGCGCCTGCATTGGAGTCCTGCAGCACACCGCGGTGCCGGTCTGATTTGTGTCCTCTTCGAGCGAACCGGTCATTCAGGTCAGTGGACTTGAGAAGTCGTATGGGGATGTAAAGGCTGTCCGCGGCATCAGCTTCGAAGTGCGGGCCGGAGAAGTGTTTGGCCTGCTGGGTCCGAACGGGGCGGGAAAGACGACGACGGTAGAGATCCTGGAAGGCTTGCGTCCACGCTCGGCCGGGGAGGTGCGGGTGTTGGGGTTTGATCCTGCCAGCCAATCGATGCAGATCAAAGACCGCATCGGCGTTTCTCTTCAGGCGACCAATCTTCCCGACAAAATCACCGTGCTCGAATCGCTGCAACTGTTCGCCGCGTTCTATTCGCGGAGTACCGATCCGCTGCAGCTTCTGAAGCGCCTTCAACTTTGGGAGAAGCGGAACGCGCCCTACAGTACGCTTTCCGGAGGCCAGAAGCAGCGGCTGGCGCTGGCACTCGCGATGATCAACGATCCGCAACTCGTGTTTTTAGACGAGCCCACGACAGGACTGGATCCGCAGGTGCGTCTGGAAATTCATTCGTTGATCCAGGAGTTGCGGGATGCGCGCCGCACCATTTTGCTCACCACGCATTATATCGAAGAAGCCGAACGGCTCTGCGATCGTGTGGCCATTATCGATGAAGGGCGGATCATCGAGATCGGCACGCCCCGGGAAATCCAGCAGCGCACACTGGGGCATTCGCTCATTGAGTTGCGCACGCTCGAGCCGCTGCCGGAGAGTATCCCCGCCTTCGCCGATATCGAGAAGATTCACGTTTCTGAGGACCGCCAAGGGATGACGGCTCATACGGGCCGCCCAGCGCGTACGCTGGTGGATATCGTCAAATGGATCGATCAACTCGGTATTGAGCTCGAGGATATTCATCTGAAGCACCCGACGCTCGAAGACGTATTCATCGAATTGACCGGAAAGCGATTCCGCGATTGACATGAAAACCTACATCGCCTATATCAAGACCGCGTTGAAGCTCGTGATGCGGGATCGCGCCGTTCTCTTCTTCAATTATTTCATGCCGCTGACGTTCTTTATCGTGTTCGCCCAAAGCTTCAGCGCCGCCAAAGGCGGTTCCATCAGCCAGGTGATCACCATGGTTCTGATTCTCGGCGTGCTCGGCAGCGGCTTTTTCGGAGCCGGCATCCGGGCGGTGCAGGACCGCGAGATGAATGTGCTGCGGCGGTTCAAAGTGGCTCCCATCACGCCGCTGCCGATCCTTGTGTCGAGCCTCATTACCGGGCTGATCAGCTATCTGCCCAGTGTCGTGATGATCCTCGCCATTGCGCACTTCTACTACGGGATGCCATGGCCGGAGCGATGGCTCTCGCTCTTTGCCCTGCTGTCGCTGGGGGTGGTCGCGTTCCGATCCATGGGATTGATTGTTGCCTCCGTCGTCAATTCCATGCAGGAAAGCCAGATCCTGATCCAGATGCTCTACTTGCCGATGCTTTTCCTGAGCGGGGCGACATTTCCCATCAGCATCATGCCTACATGGCTCCAGATCACGGCGCAATTTCTTCCGGCTTCTTATCTCTTCACCGGCCTGCAGGGGATTCTGGTGCAGAAGGACTCGTTGCTCAATAATCTGGGAGCGATGGGAGCGATGCTGGTCACGCTGGTGGTAGCCACCTTTATCGGGGTGAAACTGTTTCGCTGGGAGAAGGACGAGAAGATGCCCGCGTCCTCCAAGCTGTGGGTGTTGGCGGTGCTGCTTCCGTTTCTTCTGATGGGCACGTATCAGGCATACAGCCGGGAAAACGTCAGCAAGGCGAAAACGCTTTATCGCGAGATGCGGCGCAACCGCTCCGTACTGATTCGCGGCCCGCGCGTGATTACCGGCGACGGCAAAGTGATCCCCTCTGGCGGCGTGCTTATTCAGAATGGAAAGATCGCCGAAATTTACGAGTCGGTTCCAGCGGAGAACAGTAGGGCCGATGTAATGGAAGCTTCCGGAAAGACGTTGCTGCCCACATTGAACGATGCGCATGTCCACTTGCTGGCGCCGGGCGGGGCGATGGAACCGAATAAGGATGTCAAACCGGAGCGTGTGATCGCGCGCGCCCTCGCTGCCTATCTGTTCAGCGGGGTAACGGCGGTGAAGAGCGTGGGCGATCCGCAATCCTTTCTGTTACAGGCGAAGTTGGCGATGAGCCGCGGCGACAAGTTGGGAGCCGAGCTGTTCCATACCGGTAAGATGTTCACTACCGAAGGCGGACACGGCACGGAGTATTTCAAAAGCGTGCCGGAAGCTATGCGTGAGGTTGCGGCGCGGGAGACGCTTTTCCTGCCCAAAACACAGGACGAAGCACGCCGCCAGGTGGACGAGGTCAAGCAATCGGGCGCCAACGGGGTCAAAGTGATCCTGGACGGCGGCCAGGCGGGGATGCTCTTCAATCGCATGGATAGCTCGATTCTGAAGGCGATCTGCGAGCAGGCGCGCAAGAACGGGCTGCCGGTGGCGGTCCACACGGGCGACGCCCGCGACGTGGCCGACGCAGTCGCGGCCGGTGCGGCTGTCATCGAACACGGCTCTGCCCGCGATGCAATTCCCGATCCGGTTTTTGCAACAATGGCCAAACAGGGAATCGCTTACGACCCGACCCTATCCGTCATAGAAGCCATCAACCAATTGCGCGGCGGCCAATCCGCCCTGCTCGATCGCACGTTGGTGCAACAGGCGGCGCCGGAGGGTCTGATCGCCGCCACCCGCAAGGCCATCCCGGTTCCAGGAAGCCGGACCGGCGTTACCGCGGAGATGGACATTGCCGCCGGCAATCTTCGCCGCGCCTGGAGAGCGGGCGTCACGCTGGTGACGGGCACCGATTCGGGCAATTTTCTGCTGGTTCATGGTCCGGCCGTGCATCGCGAACTGCAACTGTGGGTGAAGGCCGGCATCCCCGCGGGAGCGGCGCTTCAGGCTGCCACCGGCAATAGCGCGAAACTGATAGGTCTCGGCAATCGCTCGGGGCTTATCCGTACCGGTTACGAAGCCTCTCTGCTGCTGGTGGATGGCAATCCGCTGGAAGACATCGCGGCCACCGAGCGTATCTCGATGGTGATGTTCAAGGGAGAGCGAGTGAGTCTTGCGAGCCTGTTCGACAAGGAATAGACCACTCCAGAATCACCGCACCGCAGACGGCAAGCTTGTCGATCTCGACAGCCGTTCCTTCCGGGGAATCTTAAATCGCCAGTACCCGGGGCGCGCCCTCGGGGGGAGCATGATCGCTTTCGTGTACTTGCCCTGGATGAAAGCCGTGATCGATGCCACCGGGTAGTCCGTGTAATTCACCAGCTGAAGCACGGGAGAATCCTGTAAATACGTCAGGGTACCGGTCACGTTGAACATTCGGACGCCGAAATTCTTGCGCTGTACAGCAAGGTGCAGTTCCGGCCAGATGGCCTCGAGTTGCTTGTAGTGTTGCTTGTCGAAAGTAATTTCGTCGCCGGCGGGCAAAGGCATCTTCCAACCGCCCGGTCCGGCTACGACCTTGCCGCCCCGGCGGGCGAACGTCGCAATTAGTGTCCGTTGCTCCGCCGTGTAGGATTGCGAATTCAATGTGACGGTTACTTTAGTTCCTTCGAGTTTTGCGGCGTTCAGCTCCCGCGCCGGGACGCCATTGCCGCCACTCGCGGTGATCTTCATAGAACTTGCAGGTGCGCGGCAATCCTGGTCCATTCCCGCAGCGTGACCGGATCCTTCTTGAGCAGCTTCCGGGAGAATGTGCCGTCCAACGCGGCCACCCAGTGCGCACCCACCGCCGCGGCGTCGGCAATGGCGCCCGGTGCGGCGGTGGACACCGCGCCTTTGCCGCCATGTTCAATTTCGATTCCCGGCCACACTCCTTGCATCGTGCCGGCAACGGGCGCCTGGCTGTCCAATCGCATGGCGCGGCGTGGCGGCAGGGCAATCACGGGCTTGGCCCCTTCCCGCATCCGGGAGAACCCGCCCTCCAGTAGCACGCCATCCACAGGCGCCTTCGACGCTCGCGCGGCCTGATCGGCATTACGAGCGACTCCCAGCGTCACCAAGTGGCGTTTCTTCGCGGCATCGGCGAGTGTCCATTGTTCTTCTTCGAGCAGCAGGCAATTCACCGGCGTTGCCTTCATCAGATCCAGGGAGTCCGGCGCGGCGCTGATCCAGCGCATGGGAGCGCACTCGCCCAAGGCCACAGCCAACGCCAGTTCCGCAAACACTTACCGCTCCATGACCAGCACCGCGGCAACAGGTACCGTATCGATGTCGAATCCGGTGGCGGCGCCTTCTTCCACGTCGTACGGCTCAAGGGCTTTGCGGCCACCCTCGGGCGTCAGCATCCATGCTTTCTTGTAGCGGCCCAACACATGCGCGGTAACGGATTCCACCGGGTAGCCGGAGTAGTTCACCAGGTGCAGAACCGCCCGCTTCGCGTCCGGAGTAGCCTGTAGAAACGACACCATGCTCGAGACATTGAACAGCCGCACGCCGAGATTGCGGCGATTGATCATGCCGTTCATCTCTTTCCAGATCTGATCGAGCTTCTCCACGTCGTCTTTGTCCATGGTGATCTGGTTCCTGCTGGCGGAAGGCATCCGCCAACCGGGCGGGCCGTTCAGCACGGTTCCCCCGGCGCGGGTAAAATTCTTCAGCACTTCCCGCTGTTCCGCGGTCAGGCTCTGAGGATCCACGTTCACTGCCATAGTCGCTTTATCGAGCGCCGGCAAGCTCAGCCGCGCCCCCGGAACGGGACGCACCGGCGTATGCTTCACGGCAATCATGTCCAGCACGCTACCGGATAGCAGGGCGCCGCTTGCGGCATCCTGCACCACAGCCATCTGGGCAAACGGCGGCAGCTTGCGATACGGCTTCAACTCCTCATAGAAGTTCAGGTGAACGGCGATACGCTTCCAATCCCGCACCGCGGCGGCTTCTCGTACAAGCAGGCGTCTGGAGAAGTTGCCGTCGAGAGCCACAATCCAGCGAGCGCCTACCATGGCCGCATCGGCGATCGCCTGCAAATACCGATCCACCGGCAGCACCTGGTTTTCCGGCGGGATCACGCCGACCCAGAACTCCTCCTGTTGCATCGCCCGGGCATAGCGAAGGAATCCTGTATTCGTATCGATCCACGGTCCGCCGCTGGGCATCGCATGGGCTTTGTCTTTTTCATCCACCGCCTGAATGCCGGGCCAGACGCCTTGGGAGGTGCCAAGAATCTTTGCGCCGGAATCAAACCGGATGCCCCGGCGGGAGGGAAGTTCGATGAAATGCAACTGGAGAGAAGCGGCGGTCTGCCGCGCGGCATCCGCTTCCGCAGCCGGAAAATCTCCTTCCAACGCCACTGCTGCCAGTGCCTGCTCCTTTGCCGTACGGATGGACTGCATGACGTTCCCGCCGGGCTGGATCAGACCCACCACGGCTATGTTTTGCGCGGCCGCGTTCGCGGCGAAAGCGCCTGACCAGTGCTTCTGGTCTATGAGTAAACAATTGATGGGACCGCCGGCAATCAGATCGAGCGTGGCGGGATCATTTGACGGCCAGCGGGCGGGCACCCAATCGGACAAAGTAGCCACCATCAGCAGCGCGGCAAGCATACTTCGATCCTCTCATGGATTCTGACTGCAAAAGCCAAGCGCCGTTTATTCAATCAGGGCGCGGGCTGCCAAGGGCCGATACATCGACCCGCTGGTGAACTTCCGCTTTCCTCAGGAAGTCACGCGCAAGTGCTTCCAGAGCTTTCGCTTCCCGCCCGCGCTTGGCTTTTCGCAGCACCGAGGAACGAGTCGATAGCAGTTCGGCCGCGACGAGCGGTTCCTGGTCGAGCTTGGAGTTGAAGCCGGTCAGGGCTTCACTCGATAGCTTATCGGCTTCCGCGTGAAGGCCGAGGTGGCTGAGAACGCCCGCGAGGTTGTACCTCGCCTTGGCCAGTCTACGGTCATCGGCGGGGACGGAGTCTTGCCAAACGGCGAGCGCCTCCCGAAGGTACCGGGCGGCAACGGAGTAGTTTCCTTGCGCGGAGTACATGATCGCTAGGTTGTTGAGGTTAGCGGCGAATTCTCCGCCCTGGTTGCCGCCAGGAACACTTTTCCGGATTCTCAACGCCAGGTCGAAGCGCTCTTCGGCTTGTTTGTACCGGCGCATGACCACCTCGACACCCCCGAGGGAGATTAGAATCCGGGCATGGTTAGGATCACGCTCATTGGCGGACCCCCACAGCTTATTCCGCAATTCCAGACAGCGAACCAAAGTGCGCTCGCCTTCGGACCAGCGGCGGAGTTCGGAATACGCAGACCCGAGCCACGCCAAGGCAACGGCCTCGCTGGCGGGATCTATCCTCTCCACGATTCGCAGGGCTTTCTCGAAAAGGCGTTGTGAATCCTGGTGGCGGCCGCTCTCCTGGAGGTCCCGGCCGCGTTGCAAAAAGGAGTGGAATTCCGTAAATCCGGTCGGACCCTGCGCCTGTGCGGAGATTGCCAAAACGATCATCAACAGTCCACAGGTTGTCATGTAGCCCCCTCGTGTGCGAGTACCAGGGTAGGGGGCATCAACTGCCGGCTCAATGGAAATTAAAGGACTTACGACGGCTTGACCGCTGGTGACCGCTATTGTCCGCTCGCGGCCGGGCCTTTATTGCCGTTTTCTGCTTTGCAGCACCACCGCACCGGGGCTATGATGAGGTGACGTCGCGTTCATGGCGCTTTCTTCGAACAAAGGCCGGTCCGAGGATGACCGTTTAGACTCGTGGAAAGAGATCGCGGCGTATCTGAAGCACAGCGAACGAACAGTGCGCCGCTGGGAGGCGACCGAGGCGTTGCCTGTGCATCGTCACCTGCACGAGCAGCGCGGATCTGTATACGCCTTTCGTACTGAGCTTGACGCCTGGCTTGAAAAACGCAGCCTGCGTCCCGAACCCGACCAGTCGACTATCCCAGAAGCGGAAGCGCAGCCGCGGGATCGAAAGCAATTTTGGTTGCTCGTGTCTTTGGCGGCCGGAGCCAGTCTGCTGTCGGCGTTTTGGTTCCTACCCCCACGAAAGCCTGACCCGATTCCCGTTCCCATCACCAGCTATCAAGGCAATGAACTCGATCCAATCTTCTCGCCTGACGGATTGCAGATCGCCTTTACGTGGAACGGAAACCGGCAGGACAATTACGATATTTATGTCAGGCCGATAGGGCAGGACCGGCCGGTTCGTTTGACATCCGATCCGGCTGAAGAATTCGGTCCCGCCTGGTCCCCGGATGGCCGGACGATCGCCTTTCTGAGGGTGGCTGCCGGGAACCAGATCCAGGTGGTCGCAATACCAGCGTCCGGCGGACCCTCGCGCGTGGTAAGCGAGTTTTTCTACGATCCCCATGTGTTCGTCAAGTTTCGAACGCGTTTTCTATCCTGGCGTCCGGGTTCCCGGCAACTCGCCGTCGCGGGCCGGACCTCCTCCCAGGAAGCGCACGCGATTTGGTCCGTTGACGACAACGGGATTAAGCGGCGCCTGACCACGCCGCCCACGGCTGCCACGCTCGGCGATTTGAGTCCGGCATATGCGGCCAATGGCCGTGAGTTACTGTTTACCAGGGGCAATACGAGATTTACAAGCGAGCTGCATTTGCTGCCCCTGTCTCATGACGGTTTGCCGGCGGGAGATCCGAAATTGGTCCTCCAGGGGACGGCCTCCGCCAACACTCCGGTATGGGTCGGCGAGCGTCAGATTGTCTTCCATCGCTTCTTCCAATCCCGCCTTTGGATCCTCTCCTTGCCAGGGAATCACTCCGAGCCTCTTGGATTCGTTGGATGGGGGGCGGAAATGCCCGCCTATTCGAGCCATGGAAACCGTCTGGCCTATGCGGCTGGACGTCAGGACTTTAATATATGGGGTCTCGACCTCGCCGCGCCCGATAGCCTCAAGGGAACACCCCGGCGAGTTGTGGCATCCACTCACAGCGAATCTTCACCATCCATATCTCCAGATGGGCGCCTGCTGGCTTTCAACTCCTCCCGCTCGGGGAACCATGAAGTCTGGGTGAGCGACCTCGAGGGAGAGAACGCAATGCAGTTGACTGCACTGAAAGGACGCACCGCGGGCGAGCCACGCTGGTCCCCCGACGGCCGTTGGATCGTCTTCGAGTCCCGGAAGGAAGGACGAGCCGACTTGTTTGCGATTCGCGCGGACGGGAGTTCCGTACGCCAGTTGACGACACATCCGGCCGATGATCTTGCGGGCAACTGGTCCCGCGACGGCGTATGGGTATATTTCAGTTCAAACCGCGGCGGAATGTGGGACGTCTGGAAGACGAATTGGGAAACGGGACGCGAGTTGCGGGTCACGACAGCCGGCGGGCTTGGCGTGGCCGAATCACCCGACGGGCGATACCTGTACTACGTCAAGCCCCAACCCAGCAGCGGTTTTGGTTTCCTGTGGAGAGTGCCGCTGCTTGGAGGGCCCGAAGAACTGGTGCTGAGCGGACTTCAGATGGCGTACAGGGGGTTTGCTGTGCTGGACGATGTCGTCTACTTCATTTCAGACGATCAACGCTTCGGAGGGAACGCACTCTTTGTGCTGCGGCTCGCGTCAGGATCCGTCACTCGGATCGCGAACCTCGGCGATCGGTTCGCTGCCTGCCCGGATATCACACCCGACGGCCGGCGGATTCTGTATACGCGGGCCGAGGAAAAGGGCTACGATGTCGTGGCCGTTGAAAACTTCCGCTGAGGCGACAGCCGTTAGGAAAAACACGTAACGATCTTAACGGGACTGGAACGCGAAGCGGAATCCATTCGCGGCAATCGCCTTGAGCTCCGTCTGGCTGAAGCCGAACTCCTTGTGGGCTCGCGAGTATTCTCCATTTAACGTGCAGTGAAACATGGCCGGATCGTCCGTATTGAGGATAATCGGGACACCGGCATCGAACAAGCGGCGCAGCGGATACTCACCCCAGCGAAGGGCGGCTCCGGTGCAGTAGTTGCTGGTCGGGCATACTTCCAGCGGCACGCGGCTGTCGGCGAGATATCGAACGAGCTTGGCGTCTTCGATACTGCCTATGCCATGGCCGATTCTTTCCGCCCCTGCATCGAGCGCCTGCCACACCGAACTCGCGCCCAAGGCCTCTCCCGCGTGGCACACGAGATGCAGACCGTGATCCTTCGCATAACGGAACACTTCGTGAAAGTCCCCGGCGGGTCCGTTGGCCTCATCCCCGCCTAAACCAAAGGCGACCACACCCTCGTTGACGCGTTCGGCAGCCATCTCCGCCACCCGCTGCGCCGCGTCCACGCCCCATTGCCTGACGGCGTCCCAAATCCATAGAACGGGGATGCTGCTTTGCGCCGCAGCCTCTCGTAATGCCGAGTGAATGGCACCCAGGTCTTGCTGCTTCCACAGCACCACTCCCGCCGACAGGGTGATCTCCACATATTGGACATTCTGCCGCTGTAGTGACGCAAGCAGCCGCCGTAAAGCGATGGCGTAGTGATGCGGCTCGCGCAAGTGCTTCGCCACCCAACCGAAATTTTTCAGGAACTGGTCGAAGCTGGCGTAGCGGTAGCGCTCGAGGATCTTCCCCATGGAAAGTGACGGCTCGATCTCCAAAAGCGTCTCCGGCTCCACCGCGCCTTCCAGGTGCAGATGCAGCTCCGCTTTCGGCAGGGTCAGAATCGAATCGGGCATTGTTGACATAATAGCCTCGTGACTGCCGCCGACATTGAAGCGATCGTCAACGGACTGCATCGCGATCCATTCCGCATCCTTGGCCCCCATGAAGTCCAAGGTGTTAAAGAACCTCCGCGCTGGGAGGTGCGCGCCTACCTTCCTTACGCCGAACATGCTTCCGTAATTCTTCATGATGCGCTGGTTCCCATGGAAAAGCTGCATCCGGAAGGGTTCTTCCGCGCCTCTCTCAAAGGCCATCGCAGCGACTACAAGTTGCGCAACGTCTACCCCGGCGGATCCACCGAAGATGTCGAGGATCCCTATCGCTTCCCGCCGATCATCACCGATTTCGAGATTCACCTGCATGGCGAAGGCACATTGCAGGAAGCCTATAAGATGCTCGGCGCGCACCCGGCGAGGTGCGAGGATGTGGATGGCTTCCGGTTCGCGGTATGGGCTCCCAGTGCGCATTGCGTCAGCGTGACGGGCGATTTCAACGGTTGGAGCGGCCGCATGCATCCCATGCGTGTGCGCAACGGCGGGATCTGGGAGATCTTTCTCCCCAACATAAAAAGGGGTGCCGCTTACAAATATGCCGTCACCTGGCGAGGCAGCCACTTTCAACAACTCAAGAGCGACCCTTACGGCTTTCACACCGAAGTTCCCCCGCAGCAGGCGTCGCGTGTCTGGGGAATTCCGGAGCACGAGTGGCAGGACAGCGAATGGATGGCGAACCGCGCCAAGGGCGATCTGTTGCGGCAGCCCGTTTCTGTCTACGAAGTGCATCTGGAATCCTGGCTGCATGGGGAGAAGGGCCGCGCGCTGAGCTATCGCGAGCTGGCCGACGCACTGGTCCCGTATGCCAGCAACATGGGTTTCACGCACCTGGAATTACTGCCGATCGCGGAGCATCCTTTTTCGGGATCGTGGGGCTACCAGGGGACAGGCTACTACGCTCCGACGGCGCGCTTCGGTACGCCTGAGGACTTCATGTATTTCATCGACCGCTGCCATCAGGCGGGGCTCGGCGTGTTTCTCGACTGGGTGCCGGCGCACTTTCCCCGCGACGCGCACGGCCTCGCCCGCTTTGACGGCACCGGACTCTATGAGCATGAGGATCCGCGGCAAGGCGAGCATCGCGACTGGGGCACGCTGATTTTCAACTACGGCCGGCACGAGGTGCGCACGTTTCTGCTTTCCAACGCGCTGTGGTGGCTGAAGCATTTTCATATCGATGGTCTGCGGGTGGATGCCGTGGCCTCCATGATCTATCTCGACTACTCGCGTGAGCACGGCGACTGGATCCCCAATCGTTACGGGGGCCGCGAAAACCTCGAGGCCATAGAGTTTCTGCAGCGCTTCAATGAACTGGTGCACCAAGTGCCGGGGGCGGTGTCCATTGCGGAGGAATCCACGTCCTATCCCGGCGTGTGCCGGCCCGTCTATCTCGGCGGTCTGGGGTTCACCATGAAGTGGAACATGGGCTGGATGCATGATATGCTCAGCTACTTTTCCACGGATCCGATTCATCGCAAGTATCATCACAACAAGATCACGTTTAGCATGCTGTATGCGTTCTCAGAGAACTTCGTGCTGCCCATCTCGCATGATGAAGTGGTACATCTGAAACGATCGCTGATCGATAAGATGCCGGGCGATGAGTGGCGCAAGTTTGCGAATGTGCGCGCGTTTCTTTCCTACATGTGGGGGCACCCGGGCAAGAAGCTGTTGTTCATGGGACAGGAGCTCGGGCAGTATGAGGAATGGAACGAGAAGAGCTCCGTGCGCTGGGAACTGCTGGCTTTTGATTACCACCGCAATCTGCAGGGAACCCTCCGGGAATTAAACCGTATCTATCAATCCGAACCCGCCCTCTATGAGATCGATTTCAGTCACGCGGGATTTGAATGGGTGGATATCAACGATGCCGATCAATCCATCATCAGCTTCGTGCGCTTCGCGCATGACCGTCAGAATTTCCTGGTGTTCGCCTGCAACTTCACCCCCGTGCCGCGGCACGATTACCGCGTGGGGGTGCCGCATGCGGGAGGCTACCGCGAGCTGTTCAATAGCGACGCCACGCAGTTTGGCGGAAGCGGCGTGTGCAATGGCGGAAAGCTGGAAGCGGGTTCTTACAAATGGCACAATCGCGAAGCAAGCGTCGTGCTGACGCTGCCGCCGCTGGGAGTGGTGATCCTGAAGCCGGAATAGCCGATGCCCCGCCACGCTGTTTGTGTTCCTCGGGTTGCTCTTTATTCCGCTGGCGGGAATTCATTTCGACGCGGCAGATGAACTGGTCTTCTTTTACCGTCGCCCCGAGGTGGTTTTCCGGATCCATCGCGTCCCGCGTAGCGCGGAGCGTTTGAGTCGTGGGTGTAATGGCCGTTCTGTGGCTGTTTCCCGTCCAATATGTACGCACGGCCTTGGTAACCGAACCGGGTCCGAGCCTGTCTACTGGATGAGGCGAACCCTCCCCAGGAGAAACCATGCGTGAACTCATGACGCTGCCGCGAGAGAATATTTCCTCGCAGGAACACATCGCGGACGGCGTAGATCGCTTGAAGGATTTGATGGTGAATGTCTACGCGATAGGCGGCCGCCGCGGAGCCTGGGTACTGGTGGATGCCGGGATGCCCTTCTCCGCAACTCTCATCCGGCGCTGGGCGGAGCGGCGGTTCGGGGCGGGAACCCGGCCGGCGGCAATCGTCCTTACCCATGGTCATTTTGATCACGTCGGGGCGCTCCGTCAGCTTCTGCAAATCTGGGATGTGCCCGTTTATGCACACCCGCTGGAGGCTCCTTATCTCACCGGGCGATCCCCCTACCCGCCCGCCGATCCTGGTGTGGGCGGCGGGGCTTTCAGCCTTCTTTCCCCGCTTTTCTCGCGCGGTCCGATAGAGATTTCCAGATGGCTGCGGCCGCTTCCGGCGGACGGTACCGTCCCCGGGCTGGACAATTGGCGCTGGATTCACACTCCCGGCCACACCGCGGGCCACATTTCCTTGTTCCGGGATGACGACCGGGTGCTGATTGCGGGCGACGCGTTTGCTACTACGAAGCAGGAATCGCTTTTCGCGGTCGCAACCCAGCGGCCCGAGCTGCACGGGCCGCCGGCGTTTCTGACCACCGATTGGGAAGCAGCCGAGTTGTCCGTCCAACGGCTCGCGGGCCTGATTCCTAACGTGATTGCCGCCGGACATGGAACTCCCATGACTGGCTTCGGGGTCGCGCAGGCGCTTGACGAGTTCGCCGAAAACTTCGTGGATTGGGCCCGGCCGGTTCAAGGCCGCTACGTCCGGCACCCCGCCGTCACCGATGAGCGGGGTGTTGTGTCATTGCCGCCCGCCACTTCGTATCCGGCCATGCCCGCCTTCCTGGCCGGGATGGCAATCGCAGGCACGTTCTGGTATTTGGCGTCACGGCGCAGAACTTCGTAATGACTGGTTAGCGCCGCAGGGCGACGACCTCAATCTCAATCAACGCGTCTTTATCCAAGCGGGCGATTTCCACCGTTGTCTTCGCGGGCCGATGCGGGAAATATTGCGCGTAGACTTCGTTCATTAACCCCAGCAGCGAGAAATCCGTCAGGAAAATATTTACCTTCCCGACGTGATCCAACCGGCTTCCGGCGGCCTCCAGAACGATCCGGATGTTGTCGAGAGCCTGCCGCGTCTGCGCCTGGATCCCACCCTTTACCAAGGTCCTGCTGACAGGATCCATCCCAAGCTGGCCGGAAAGGAACAGCAGATCGCCCAGAAGCACCGCCTGTGAGTAGGTGTTGTTATTAGGCGGTAAGGCCGGAATGTCGTACGTTACAGGCGTGTTCATCGATGAGACTCCTTTATAACGCAGCAAGAAAGCGGTCGATCTCTTCAGGGCTTACGTAGAAGTGGGGGGACGTTCGTACCCAACCCTGACGAGGGGCGGCCAGCATCCCTTGCTCCTTCAAGTTGTGCACGAGGACGCGGGCATCCAGCCCCTTTTTTCGGAAACTGACGATGCCCGCCCCTGTCTCCGCCGTGCGGGGCACCGCCAGTTCGAACCCTCGCGCCTGGACGCCATCGGCTATCCGATCCCCCAGATGCCGGACCGCGCCCGCGATTTGTTCCACCCCCACTTCGAGTAACAATTGGAGCGAAGCGTACAGCCCGTGGCATCCGATGGTATTGAGCGTTCCGCATTCATACCGGCCCGCATCGGATCTGAGGGTCATGTCCCGGGAGGCATAATCGGCGAAATGGGCCACGTTCGTCCACCCGAGTTCAGCCGGCACAATTGAGTCCTGGCGGTCTCGCTGAATGTACAGGAGACCGCACCCTTCCGGCCCCAAAAGCCATTTATGCCCGTCGGCCGCCAGCGCATGGATCCCAGACGCCCGCACATCCAGCGGAAAGGCCCCAAGCCCTTGAATCGCATCCACGAAGAAGAAGGTCTCGTGCCGGCGGCAGATCTCTCCGATGGCGCACAGGTCCACCTTATACCCGCTTAGATAATTGACATAGCTGACGGCGAGGAGCCGGGCTCCCCGGCAAGCTTCCTCAATCCGTTCCAGCGGATCGTAAATGGAGCGCCAGATCAGGGATACGCCTTGCGCCTCTAAGTTGCTCCAACAGTATTGGTTAGCAGGAAATTCTTCAACAAACACAACAATTTTGTCGCCAGCCTTCCAATCGATGCCCAGAGCCACCGTGGCGATCCCTTCGGAGGTGTTCTTCACGAGAGCGATCTCGGCCGGTTCCGCGTGAATGAGTTTGGCTGCCGCCTTTCGAACGCCGTCGTATACCTTCAGCCAGGCTTCATAGTGATTGGACCCATGCAACAGGCAATCCCCAGCCAGAGCTTGCATCGCTTCGGCGGAGCGCCGGGTAAGCGGAGCTACCGCGGCGTGGTTCAAATAGACATAACGATCTGTTACCGGGAACTCGTGCCGCCACATCTCCCATAAAGGGGAGGCAGATAAAGATTTCCGCAACCCATGCATCAAACTATACGTTATACCAGATGAAAGTCCTTTCATGGGCCGCATTCGGGCTTATAATGAAGGCAGTCTGGGGCCAGCATCCACAGGAGCGCTAAATGATCCTCCGCAAGATTCACCAAAAGTTAGTGGCGACCGGCTTGATGGCCATGTTCGCTCTTACACTTTCAGCCAAGGACAAGAAGAAAGATCCCGACGAGATCGGCAATCGCGATGTCGGCAAGGGCGTTAACTTCTACTCGATCGAAAAGGAAATCGGCCTGGGCAAGTCGTTAGCTCAAGATATTGAGCGCCAGGCGAAGATTATCGATGATCCGGTAATCGCCGAGTATGTAAATCGCGTAGGACAGAATCTGGTGCGGAATTCGGATGCCAAGGTACCCTTCACGATCAAAGTGATCGACAGCGAGGAAGTGAATGCCTTTGCTCTTCCCGGCGGCTTTTTCTTCGTGAACTCGGGTTTGATTCTTCGGGCGGAATCGGAATCGGAACTCGCCGGAGTCATGGCTCATGAGATCGCGCACGTTGCCGCCCGCCACGGCACCCGTCAAGCGAGCCGAGGCCAATTCGTGAACCTCGCCACTATTCCATTGATCTTCATGGGTGGCTGGGCGGGCTATGGAGCAAGGCAGGCAGCCAGCGTGTTGATCCCCATCGGCTTCCTCTCCTTCTCCCGCGGTTTTGAGGAAGAGGCCGATTTGCTTGGTCTGCAGTACCTGTATAAGACCGGCTACGACCCTACCGCCTTCGTCGACTTTTTTGAAAAGCTCCAATCCATGGAGAAAAAGAAGCCCGGCACGATGTCCAAGGTTTTTTCCACCCACCCGCTCACCGACGACCGCATTAAGAACTCGCAGAAGAACATCCAGGACATCCTGAAAGCGAAGCCTGAGTATGTGGTCACCACCAGCGAGTTCGATCAGGTAAAAGACCGGCTGGCAATGCTGCATAACCGTCGCAAAGTCGACGACAAAGACCTCAATCGTCCCCGTCTCCGCAAGGCTCCGGGAACCGGTACAACGATCGAGGACGACAAGAACGGAAAAGGCAAGACAGACGATCCGGACGATCGTCCCACGCTGAAGCGGCGCACGAATTAGTTGGCTGATTCTCCTCCTTGAAAGAAAGGCCCCAAAGGCATAGGCCCTGGGGCCTTTTTCTATTACCAGCGGTGAATTTTCACGGTAGCGCGGTCAAGTAATTGGAGGTTCGCTTTTCCGCACATCACCATGGCACGGGCCAGTTCATTCTGCAACAGCGTCAAAACATATTGCACGCCGGAAGCGCCATACGCCGCGAGTCCCCATAGCGGAGGGCGCCCCAATAACACCGCCCGCGCTCCAAGGGCCAGCGCCTTCAGAATATCGGTGCCGCGGCGGAAGCTTCCGTCGATCAGCACCGGCGCTTTCCCGGCCACGGCATCGACGATGGAAGGAAGCATCTCGATGGGAGCCGCCATGCCATGGGTGAACGGGCCCCGGTAATTGGAAACAATGATCCCCTGCACGCCGCGCGTCACCGCTTCGGCGGCGTCCTCCGGACTCAAAATTCCTTTTAGGAGGAAGGGAATGTTGATGCCGCTGCGCAGGCGGCCGATGGCAGTCCAGTCCATGGCCGTCTGAGGAGTGCCCAACGTCAGACAGACCGCCTTGCACCCGCTCTTCACCGCCTGCTCGATCTGCCCGCGCACCGTTTCCACCGGACCGGGAAACACCTGATACCACAGCAGAGTATCCGAAGCGCCGGCAATCTGCTCCAGGGAATTACTGGAACGGCTCGAGACCACCATCGCGACCTTCGCCGCCCCCGCGCCCCGCGCCATCGCCAGTTCCCCATCCGCGTGAAACCGCTTCTGCGCCTCAATGGGGCCAACCAGAATCGGGGAAAACATCCGCTGGCCAAAAAGATCCGTAGTCAGATCCAGCTTCATCGTATTCACCATCACGCGAGGGCGGAGGGTGACGCGATCAAAGGCTTTACGATCGCTGCCCGCAATCTCAGAGTAAGTGAGGCTGTCCAGCTTCCGCTGCGCCATGGATTCCACCTCGAAAACATTGACCAGTTCTTCGGCAGCCGGGATACGGCCGGGCAGTTCGCCCGCCGCTTGCTGGCCCTGTAACAACGGAGAACCAGCCAACAGACTTCCGACGCAGGCTAGCGCATGCCGCCTGGTGAGCGACGATTGGCTCATGGAAAATTCGTCCTTACCAAGGTCGCATTAATGGATGCCAGCGTCGGACGCCCTGTGTACGCCATGGCTTGCGTCAGCTCCGCTTGCATGATCTCCAGAATGCGCTGCACGCCCGGCGCACCGTAAGCCGCCAGGCCCCAGCGCGGCACCCTGCCCATACACACCGCGCTTGCCCCTAAGGCGAGCGCCTTCAGAATATCGCTGCCCCGGCGGATGCCGCTATCGAACAGGACGGGTACGCGTTTCCCCACCGCCTCCACGATCTCCGGTAAGACTTCCAGCGTGGAGGGTGCGTAATCGAGAGACCTGCCGCCGTGATTCGATACATACACCCCGTCGAGCCCATGCTCGATACACAATCGCGCATCTTCTCCGGTGAGGATTCCCTTGGCCAACAACGGCACTTTCACCAGCGGACGGATCTGGTCGAAAAACTTCCAGTCGTACCACATCCTGGCTTCCTCCATACGGTAAGGATTTGCCGGACCGCCGCGCTGCGAAGTACGGCGAGGCATGGCGCCGGTGAGGTGCCGCCCATGTAGGGACCGCTCAAAGTAGAGCGCCTGTTGATCCACCGTAACTACCACCGCCCGGCAGCCCGCCGCCTGCGCCCGCTCCAAAGCATCCCGATTCGCGTCGAACGCTTCCTTGGGATAAAGCTGAAACCATACCGAACCTTTGGCCGCGGCGGCGATTTTGTCAAATGGAAGACTGGAAACGTTGCTCACGATCATGGGTGTCTCAGATGCCGCGGTGGCGCCCTGGTGAGTGGCCGCCTCCGCGTCGGGGTGCAGTTGGATGTGAGCGGCGGTGGGCGAAAGCATGATCGGGAAAGCCATCCTGGTACCCAGAATTTCTGTGGAGGTCTGCGGAGCACTGGCATCTCCCACCGCTCTCGGGACCAGCTTTACCCAGTCGAAGGCTTCCCGATTGCGGCGGAGAGTGAACTCGGTTTCGCTGCCGTAAGCGGTGTAGTCGTAAGCAGACCGGGGCAGCTTCGCATAGGCCACGGCTTCAAAATCGAGAGACGTGATGAGTTCTTCCAGCCTGGGTACGCGGCTGTGATCCCTAAAGGGATCCTGTTGGCCGCGCGCGAGGGGTGAACCTGCAATCAATCCCGCGAGTGCGCGAAAGGCGGCCCTGCGGTTCGTGCCCTCGCTCCAATCCCGTTCCAGATTACCCATCGATGCTCCTCCCAGGAAAGCTTAGTACAATCCGAACCATGGCGCGACTTGTATTTTCTTTTCTGCTTTTACCAGTCTTGAACCTGGCGCAGACGATGCCGGTGAAATGGGAAGAGCTGACCGCCGGCGATTTCGTGGAGGCGATCCAAAAGGCGCAGGGCACTTGCGTGCTTCCCTTTGGCATTCTCGAAAAGCACGGGCCGCACTTGCCGCTCGGTACCGATCTGCTCAACGTGCGCTACGCCGCGCTGCATGGGGCGGCGCAGGAGTATGCCGTGGTCTTTCCCGAATATTATTTCGGACAGATTTTTGAAGCCAAGCACCAGCCGGGAACGATTGCCTATAGTGCCCGGCTGCAGTTGGAACTGCTGCAGGAAACCACCGACGAGATGGCGCGCAACGGCTGCAAGAAGATCCTAATCCTCAATGGCCACGGCGGGAATAATCATCTGTTGCCATTCTTTGCGCAGGCGCAACTGGCGGCGCCGCGCGATTACGTGGTGTATATATTTATGCGAGGGCCGGCGCCGCCCGGACGCCCGCCGCTCCGTTCGAAGGCGGATGGACATGCCGGAGAATCGGAAACCTCGCACACCATGGTGTCGCGTCCGGACCTGGTTCGGATCGATCGCGCGCCCACCCAATCCGGCGCCGATCAGAAACGTCAGGACCTGCCGGCGGGCGTTTTCACGGGGATTTCGTGGTACTCGAGGTTCCCGAATCACTACTCCGGGGAAGGAAGCGCGGGCAACACGGAATTGGGCGAGTTCGATATGAAGGCCTGGGTGACGGCCGTCGCCAATGTGCTGCGGTCGATTAAAGCGGATCGGACAAGTCCACGCTTGCAGGATGAGTTCTTCCAGGGCGCGAAGCTGCCCTCGGCCACAAAGCAGTAAGTCAGCCCATGGCCTTGCGGAAGCGATCGGCGATTTCCGCCGCCGTGGCCCGGTTCCAGGTTTCGTTGACGCGTAGCGTGAACCACTCATTAACGGGTTCGGCCGCCGTCACACCCGCTAACAACAAGCGCTGTTGATAGACGAGTCCGTTCACCCCGCGCAGGCGCAAACGGAAGATGTTGGTGCCGCGGGGAATTCGTTCGATCTCGAAGTTTCCGTCTTTGGCGAGCGTGGCGATCACCGTCTCCGCCGTATCCACCGCCCGGCGGTAGCGCTGATCGAACCCGTCGAAATAATGCAGCGCGACGGCGGCGAATGGCCAGACTTCATGCAGCCCGCCGCCGAACATGCGCCGCGGATGATACACGTTTTCGAGAAGCGCGCGCGGGCCAGCCAGTATGGCTCCGCTGGCCGCATTGAAATATTTATACATCGACACGTACACCGTATCGAATAGGGCAGCATATTCGCGGACAGGCACTTTGGTGTGGCCTGCTTCCAGATAAATGCGGGCTCCATCCAGATGCATCCCCACTTTGTGTTCCTTTGCCCAGGCGGAGATCTTTTTCAACTCCTTCAGGTCGAAATGTTCGCCTTGCTGGCGCCGCACCGGCGTCTCGATTTGTATCGCCCCGATTGGCACGGCGACCCGTCCGCCATCGCCGCGATGCGCCATTTCCTGAACCTCATCGAGGGTAAACGTGGCTTTTCCGGGCGCCAGCGGAACCATGTTCAGATTGCTCAGCGTCTGCACACAATCGCCGCAGTCGTTATAGAGGTGGGATTCGGCCTGGACGAGTACGCGGCGGCGGTTGCCTGCCAGCAGGCGTACCGCCATATGATTGGCGAGCGTGCCCGTAGGCAGCCACACGGCGTACTCTTTGCCGAATGATTCGGCGACGCGTTTTTCCAGTTCTGTAACCACGCCGTCGCGCGAGAACGAATCCTTCTGCACCTTGGGGGCGAGCTTCAGCAGGAGCCGCGCGTACTCCTCGGCTGAGAGTGGAGCTCCGTCGGAGTTAGCCATCACCTGGCGGTCCTCGGCGGCGGTTGTGGGCGTGGGCATGAGGGCCAGCCCGGTAGTAGCGGCAAAGAAGTTTCTGCGCTTCATCGCGGTTCCGAATGGTACCATGTTTTGTCTATGCGTATCGCGGTCGCCGGTTTGGGTTTTATGGGGATGGTGCATTTGAAGGCCATCCGAAACATTGGAAATGCCACGCTGGCAGCAGTGGTGAGTGAGGATCCAGCCAAGTTGGGCGGCGACCTCTCCACCATTGCCGGCAACCTCGGCGGACCGGGCGAGAAGATGGACTTTTCGGGCATTGGCCAGTACTCTACTTTGGCCGATTGTCTGGCCGATCCGAATGTGGATGCGGTAGATCTGTGCCTTCCCACTTATCTGCACGAGGCGGCAACCGTGGCGGCCTTGCGGGCCGGCAAGCACGTGCTGATTGAAAAGCCGATGGCGCTAAACGGTGAGGAATGCGACCGCATGATCGCCGAAGCCAGGACCGCGAACCGCATCCTGATGTGTGCGCAGGTGCTCCGATTCTTTCCCGCGTATCTGGCTTTACACGAAGTATTGCCAGGTCTCGGCAACGTACGGCACGCGCTGTTTCGCCGGCGTTGCGCGGGTCCGGCTTGGGCCAAGTGGCTTGCCGACAAAAGCAAATCGGGCGGCGGCGTGTTCGATCTGGTGATCCATGACGTGGATCAATGCGTCCAGCTTTTCGGCCTTCCTGAGTATGTCTCCGCCACCGGTTACGAGGATCTGGAGCGCGGCGTGGACGTGATGGACTCGCAACTCTTCTACGCTGGAGGCATGGTGGCCGCGATCACCGGCGGGTGGCATCATCCCAAGGCATTCCCCTTCTCAATGGAATACACTGTGGTTGCCGATGGCGGCACGGTGGAATATTCGAGCGAGGGGCGGCCCCCGGCGTTGTATCGGGCCGACGGAAGCCACGACCTGCTGCCTCTGCCGGCGAAGGACGGCTATCAGGCGGAGATCGAATATTTTCTCGATTGCGCGGCCAACAACCGTCAGCCTGAAATCTGCACCCCGCGGGATTCGGCGGCGGCCGTCCGCCTTACTCATTTGTTATCGGACTCGCGAGCGAAAAACGGAGAGAAAGTGAAATGCCAGATTTGAGAGATCTCGAAATCGGAGCGATGTTCTGGATGGTGCGCGACACCGTCCATAAGATGAAGGTCCTCGGTTTCCACTGCGGCCAACTAGGCGTGGCAGGCGATGTGAGCCTGGACGATGACGCCGCCGCGCAATGGAAGGAAGAGCTGCGGAAGGAGGACTTCGAACTCGTTACCGTGTTCGCCGCCTACGTCGGCGAAAGTTATGCCGACATTCCAACCGTGCAGCAAACGGTAGGCTTCATTCCGCCGGCAACACGCGAGGTACGGGAAGCACGGACGATCGAGCTGAGCGATTTCGCCGCCGCACTGGGCGTAAAAAGCATCGCCTGCCATATCGGCTTCGTGCCCGATGACGATAAGCACCCGGATTATCTCGCCGTGCGCGGCATGGTGCGCCGGATCTGCGATCATGCGGCGAAGCACGGTCAGACCTTCGCGCTCGAGACTGGGCAGGAGCCGGCGAACACGCTGATGCACTTTTTGAAGGATACCGGCCGGGACAATCTGGGAATCAACTTCGATCCGGCAAATATGATCCTTTACGGAACCGGCGATCCGATTGAGGCGTTGGGTACCCTGGCATCCAAGGTAATCAGTGTCCATGCCAAGGATGGCGACTGGCCGCCAACGGATGTTCCCGGAGCCTTGGGCACGGAGAAACCGTTGGGGTTGGGGTCAGTAAACATGGAGCGGTTTATGGCGAAGCTGAAAGAGATTGGCTATCGCGGAACGGTAAACATCGAGCGCGAGATCGAAGATATCGAACTCCGGTACGCGGATATGGCAATGGGGCGCGACTTACTGGAGCGGTTGCGCGGGTAGGGTGGCGTGAAAAAATCACACCTTCGCCTGTAATTCATCTCATGGAAGCTACGGGGAGGTCCTATCGTGTGATTAAGT
>DATLCW010000368.1:0-21435 GCA_035526195.1 Bryobacteraceae bacterium | reverse complement strand
CGGGCAGTCACGCTTAACCGTACGTAGCGTGCTTTTTGGCCCAGTTCACGCGAGCAAATATATTTGGAGAGATATTCCCCGTCGCTTACATCCTGACCTGCGGCAGCATCTCCCACCCACCCATATTCCTGCCCGTCGTTCGATATGAAAATGTCGATAGAAGCCGGGAAAGAGACACCCGCTGCCTGTCGTCGTGCAGATCTGACGCACACTTGCCCGAGCGCGCGGACCGCACTCAAGTCGACATCTATGACGATAGGCTGTGCACCCGCATACCATCCCACGGCTTCTTTCGAAGACCACATCTGACCGGATGAAAAGCGGCCATCGGTCAATTGTACGCGATCGTTCGCGTCGCTCGTCGCTTCATACGAAGGGGGGCGAGCAAAGCTGTATTGGGCTCCTTGCGCGAGATTGGTGGGCTCGACCGGAGTGACATTCGCTATAGCCGAAATGATCAGAAGAGGCACGAAGGCAATCATATAATCTTTGAGCCTGGGGATAGGGCCTGTTGTGGCGGGTGTATCGGGTGTCAACGCTTATCCGCGCCGGTCATACGAGCGGCCACGCGACCGACGACCATATCCATCACCTCAGGAGATGCATGGAATGGATCCTCGAACTTTGAGCGGTCGTTCACAATCCCGCTTTCTGCCTCGAAGTTCATGACCTGACCGGTCGCCTTCATCTGGCTGAGATAATCTGAATATTGCCTGTTCAAGCCGAAATCCCCGACCCGCCGTTGGAGATCTCTGTGGGTGGGCGGAATGACGATGGTCAGGCCGATGCCATTTTCCCTGCAATATTGGACCACTTCCCAAAACTGGTTTTTCAATGCCTTCGGCTGACGCCAATTCTTATAATAAGGCGTAATCGTCTCGCCGAGTTGAAACCGCCAAAACTCCTCCCGGCTCATCGGGGGGGCGGAACTGACTGAGGTGCGGCCTTCCGCGTTGCGCACCAAATTTCTCATGGAAACGCCGGTTACGTAGTAGCTGAGATGGTATTTCACCGGGTTTTCCAACAACGCTCGCGCTTCGGCTACTCTATTCTGGCTGTTCGCCTCCGACCATAGATTGAACGGCAGGCCGATGATCACGTGCCGCGGTTTCTTAACGGAGTTGGCGTACCAGAAGGCGTCAAGCGCCTCGTACAATGTCCCGCCCCCGAAGGCGAGGTTCGACACGTCGAGCCCTCTCGATGCGAACATCTCCTCTTTCATGTTTTTTGCCCGACTGTCCCCCAGGACAATTATCTCTTTGGGCCTTTGCCTGAACCGGGCGAGCTTGAATAACCGGTCGTGACTTTTTTCCGACAGCCCCTGCTGGGTGAGGCCGAGAAGATTTTTCCCCCAATATCCGAATGGATCAACAATGTAGTTGAACGCACCAATGGCCAACAGCAACCCTGCTGCGATCATGAACAGGGCGAGCACATATCGGCGGAACAAGGCGGCTTCCTGCATCAGAATTGATAGTAAAGAAATTCGGACGCGCGATTAAGGGCAGAAAGCGAAGCTACGAATAGAAGGGCCGCATACGCCGCCCAGGCTACCGTCGGTCGCCACCGTACCCGTCCGGCCACTCCGCCATTCGGCTCTTCACGGGAAATCGTGTCGATAGAGATGCGGCCCGATCCGAAAAGGTCCTGGGCGTTCGGCAGCATCCAAACGGCGAGCAAAAGAGGAGGTATGAGCACCAATCCACGGCTGATGCCTAGCACCTCACCCCAAACGACCCATGATCCCAAATCGAAGCCCGCGGCATCAACAATAGGCTTCATGCCTACGGGAATTATCAAGCCCTTCCCCCGGCCGGCCATGGCGCTCAAAATACGAATAGCAGAGTCCGCGCTCTCCGCCCTGAATAATACCCACGCAGAGACGACGGCCAGGAAAGTAATCCCTAAAGACACCGGAGCCCACCAGCGGGTTCTCGCCAAAAACGCCGCGACCGACAATGAGCGCCAAGCGTGATTTATGGTGAGATAAAGGCCGTGCAGCCCGCCCCAAATCACAAACGTCCATGCAGCGCCGTGCCATAGGCCACCCAGCAGCATGGTGATGATCAGATTTACGTAACGCCTAATGGCTCCCAAGCGGCTGCCGCCCAACGGAATGTAGAGATAGTCCCTCAGGAAGCGGGAAAGGGTGATATGCCACCGCCGCCAAAAGTCGATGATGTTAGTGGCCTTGTAGGGCGAATTGAAATTGATCGGCAGCTTGATCCCGAACAGAAGGGATATGCCAATTGCCATGTCGGAATATCCGGAAAAATCGAAATAAAGCTGAAGGGTATAAGCGAGGGAGGCCACCCATGCCTCAAGGGTGCTTACATCGGTCGTCTTCGACATTTCGAAGACCGGTGAGGCCAGGGAGGCGAGTGGATCGGCGATAAGCACTTTCTTGGAGAGGCCGATAGCAAAGACCGTCAGGCCGGCGGCGAGATACTTGGCTTGCAGGAACTTGCGGCCTTGAGTGGCGAACTGAGGGATCATTTCCCCGTGGTGCAGAATGGGGCCGGCGATAAGGTGAGGGAAGTAGGTCACGAACAACAAATAGTTGGAAAATTTATATTCTTTCGCTTTTCCGCGATAGGCGTCCACGAGGAACGCTATCTGGGTGAAGCTGTAGAAGGAAATCCCCAGGGGAAGCAGGATATCGACGACAGGGAGGCCTTCAAGGCCCACCTCCCGTAAGCTGTCCAAGAAGAAGTTGGCATATTTGTAATAGGAAATCGCTGCCAAGTTGGCCGCAATGCCCACAATCAAAGCTGATTTTCTGGCCACCTCGATTCGGCCGATGCGGCCGGCTACGATCACTCTGCCTATCAGGTAGTTAGCCAGCACAGAGGCAAGCAGAAGCGCGACGAACCGATAGTCCCACCATGCGTAGAAGAGGAGGCTGGCAAACGCTAGAAAAGGTATGGCCCAAGCTGCGCGGTTCCGCACCAGCAGATGGAAAATGATCCACACCACCGGCAGAAACAAAAATATGAACTCAAGCGAGTTAAAAAGCATGGGAATGAGTGCCGCGAGAAGGCTCAGGACGAAGAATGTTCTATGGGCTAAGCCGAGACGGGGTGACACTCAAGCGGAAAGCCGCCCCTGCCATGCGTCTACACATCTAGAGCGGTCCGGAGCCCTCGCTAACGTTCCGTGGAATACGCTACTGGCGCGATGCTTTGCTCCATTTTATCATAGCCGAATGACGGGTCTGGCCGCGGCAGTTCGTTCAATGCAGTCGAAGCCGACGCCGGCGAGTATTTTGAGAGTAGCTTGGCTGGTTCTTCGGCAGAGGCGCCTAATTGAGCTCTTATATGGCGCGTGGTGCCGCTTAGCCAACCGGCCGTCGCCCGTCGTCAATCGCCCGATTCCGGACATAGCGGAGGCGTTCACACAAATTCTCAAAGGCTGTGCGCTTGCAACGTCGGTCACGGGAGTTGAAGCAAAGAGCCATTATGGCGGACTCATCCCCGCCGACGCATTTCCGGACGATATACGGGTGCGATCTCCCGCCATCCTGTTTCACGAGAAAGGCGTTGTCACCGGCGAGTATGGTGAGGGTAAGCGGCTGTTTTTCTCATTGCTAGGACGGGGACAAGCGTCTGCAGATTCTATTACTCGGATCCTTCCGTACGGCACATTCATGCCATTCACGACTTGGGCAATGGCTGGCTGGCCATTTGCACCGGAGACGCTGCCAAATATCTTGACTTGTGGCATCTTCAAGGCCCTCGACCCGTATTCGTGCGGAGGATTCTGCGGAGATTTGGGGGCTTCACGGCGAGTGCGAAGGTCGGAGGCGATCATTATTTCGAAACCGATTTCACGGGGCGTCCTAATTATCTGTATCGGTTTCGTGACGGTAAAAAATTCTTCTTCCCGGAACTGTGCTTCACTCACTTCACCGTGAACATGGTCTCCGCCCAAGGCAGGTATTGCATAGGTGTCACTAAGGAACTCGACGCGCTGGGTGGCTCATGGGCTTATTTCGTGTTCGACGCCGAGGAAGAGGTATTTGTTGAAGCGGGTCCAATAGATCCCTTCAGCTTCAGGGTGGCGTTCCGGGGCGGACGTGACGTAGAGGCTTAGCGTCCAGCTAGTCGATCGGGGTTCATCAGTGCAGACAGGTAAGAGCGAGGTTTTCGACTTCTGGAATGAAGCTTCCTGCGGCGAGCAGCTTTACCTTGGCGGTTTATCGGCTCAGGATTTCGCGGCCCACGCAGCGGAGCGGTACCGGCTTGAGCCCTATATCGCCGATTTTGCCGGCTTCGAAGACTCAAGAGGAAAAAAGGTGCTGGAGATCGGCGTCGGACTAGGCGCGGATCATCAGCGATTTGCGGAGGCGGGAGCCGATCTGACCGGGATAGACCTCACCAACAGGGCGGTCGAGATGACCAAAGCGCGTTTCGCGGCTTCGGGCTTGGAATCCGCCCTTTTAGTGGGCGATGCAGAAAATTTGCCGTTCGGAGACGATAGCTTTGACGTTGTCTATTCCTGGGGAGTCATACATCACTCGCCCGACACCCCCCGAGCAGCGCGAGAAATATTACGCGTACTGAAATCGGGCGGCCGGTTCGCCGTCATGATCTACCACCGGAAGAGCTTGGTAGGTTACATGCTTTGGCTTCGTTACGCGCTGCTTCGCGCCAAGCCGTCCACCTCTCTTGCCGAGATTTATTCGAGATATCTCGAAAGTCCTGGGACCAAGGCTTATTCGGCCGAGGAAGGAGCGGCGCTGTTTGATGGCGCGGTGAATTTACGGTCAGAAGTAAAGCTTACCCATGGAGATCTCCTTGAGGGTGGTGCCGGCCAAAGGCATCAAGGTGTCGCGCTCTCTCTCGCACGGAGAATATGGCCGAGGCCGATACTACGCCGCCTATTCAAAAATCACGGGCTGTTCCTGCTTATCTCGGGTCAGAAGGCTTAGGCTGGGCTCGGCCGGTAGGCCGGTACATCAACGACGTTCGCGTAAGCGAGGGCAAGCATGGCATGGACCATACCGGCCCAGAGCAGGGCGACGGACATTGTAAAACCCGTTCCTCCCGCAATGCCGAAAGCACACCAGCAGGCGGGTCCCAGTAGCCAGTATAGCCGCCAATGCTGTGCTCCCGTGGGCGATCTTTTGACCACCGTCGCCCCAGTCCTAAAAAGCACCACCAAGTTAAAGATCAGAAATGTAACCCCTCCCACCAAGCCGATCTCCGACAGGACATGCACCAGGGATTCATGGGGGAAGTGATAGGGATTGTAATGGAACGACAAGCCCGGTCCGACGCCGAAGAATGGGTGGTCTTTGAATGCCTGCCAGCCGTGAACGACAGAAAGGTACCTTTCCTGAGCGCTCGCATCGACGCCAGCTGAGGTTTCAGAGGGCAGGAAGCGCTGAATCAGGTCGCCTTCACTAACAGGATCCAGCCCTTGGTAAATTACAGCTACCAGGAGCACGGTTATGAAGAGACCGAATATAATGATGCTCCGAAAACCGCGCCTAATGAAAATCGGAGCAGTTGCCAGAACAACAACCACAATTGCGGTGCGAGAGCCCGATATCACAAGATTCAACAGCCCGGTAATTAGTGCCATCCAAGATAATAGCATGATCGAGCGGCCAAGCCGGAAAGAAATAAGGCCAAATATCAATGGCGGGAGCACAAGGGCCACATATAGGCCCATGTGACTTACGTTGCCCAGCGTGGCGTCCATATAGCCGGTAATTCTGAATATGTCGTAGCGAGCCCAAAGTAGGGTAGACATATCTGGAATACCGAATTCAGAATAAAATGCGGCGATACCGCGCGCAAACATGAATGTGGCGCCTGCCGCAAGGCCGACAGCCAATTTCCAAAAATCCTGGGCCCGGAGAGTAGACCCCACAAGAGAAAAATAGATTAGCAGCGGGACAACGCATCGAAGCAAAACCTCGATCGTAGCCAAGGGGTCGGAGCTGACCACGGCGCTGATCACAGAGCAAACCATTATGATCAGAAGGGGTATGGTAAAGGCTCTATAATTCTTGTTGAATGCCGCCCTTCCTACTTCGCGGGGGCTTCGTCTCAGAATCAGCAGTCCGCTGATCGCCAGGGCCGGCGCAAGGCTGCTCCACCAGAACGGTCTGCCGTTCGTGGCTGCCAGGAAAAAGAAAAGAGCGCTGAGGAGCCAAACATAATTACCCTCCAGAGGCCTTTCCATTCGAGCTGCGGGATAGGAAGCCGGCCTTGCAACTGCGGGCGAGGCAATGGCTATTTCAGACATGTGCTGATCCATCTGCTCGGCATCAGGTGCGTCCTGCTCGGCGGGGAGGGCTGCTTCCGGTCTCTTCGGCTGGGTGCGCCAACAACATGAGGCGTCTCGCGCCGTCGAGAATAGACCTTACGTGATGCTGCCATGTATAGCGGCCTAGAGCAAGTTCCCGGGCGCGGTTTCCAAGCTCCTGCCGCCATGTGGGATGATCGACCAGATAACGTATGCCGAAAACCAAATCATCCGCGCTCCCTGGAGCGGCAAGTAACGCGACCGAACCGGCTTTGGGCTCGCCATGGGCGAGATCCGAGACCGTTGTCGAGCCGCTCAAGACCTCCCCAATCTGATCAAGGTTCGACGCTAGAATGGCTTTTCCCATGGCCAGATATTCGAACAACTTTGTTGGGGACCCGAAGAACCGGCTTCCGTCCGCATTGGCTACATGAGGCGAGACAAGAATATCCGAGGCCGCGAGATGAGAAGGAGCATCCCTTTGAGGCACCAATCCCGCTAAAGTCACATGGCTTCCCTTTGCATGCGGCCCGAGCGCGTCGAGGACATCAGGCATTTTGAGGCCGTCTCCGACGAATAGAAAATGAACTTTGGACTGCTTCACCCAGTCGGCATGCTGGTCGGAAAGGGTGTGGATCGCCCGGGCGAGTATTTCCGCGCCGTGCCATTGTCCAAAAGTCCCAACGAATGTGACAACTACGGCGTCCGGTTCGATGCCATAGCTCTTGCGAAGCGCGATTTTGTCCAGTGCAGAAAAGTTCGCCGGATTAAACGCATCAGGGTCTATGCAGTTGGGGTATGTTACGATTCTTTCGAGATCGATGCCACGGTCCACTAACTCATCCCGCAAGACATCCGAAATGGTGACTATGAGGTGAGCGTGCTTCAAGCAGGCCTCTTCCACCTGTTCAGCGAGGAGTTGGTTGCGTAGCGGCTTTCCCCAATTGCGGGCAACCCAAGCTTCTGATCCGTTATATTCAAGTATAAGAGGGATTTTATATTTGCGAGACAGTGAAACTCCGGAATAGTTCGCAAGTGACATGCGTTGATAAATGAATTCTATGGATTCCGCCTCAATAATTCTGCTAACTTGATCTACTGTTTTGAAATTGAAGTCATAATAGTTGTTTTCCCATGGAATACCGAAATCTCTGGAAGGCTGCAATTCAGTGTATCGCGCCTCAGGTTTGACCAGCATGCGGCCTCCAGCAGAAGCGAAATGGACCGAACACTTTTCCAGCAGCAATCCATTCACAACGCCCGAAATATGACCTACCGATCCGCCAGCCTTGATCCCGAACCACAGGTTTGCGTTGAGGAACAGCCCCTTGTCTCCAGCGGGCCTGGCGATGGGCAAACGTTCGCTAGCCAGCAACAGGGAAACCTCCTTTCGAGCTCGGCTGACTTTCCGCTTGGCTGAAGCCGAGGCTCTAATCAAACGGCCCACGAGCTTGGCTATCTCGGCTCTTTTTACAACCCGCGCCTCACCATCGGAGGTGATTTGAATTATGCTGCGGCAGCGGGTGACGCTCGCCAATAGCGCCAGAACAGGAAACAAGGCGAAACCGTTTTCGTCTTCGATTGGAATGTATATCCGGTCTGCCTTCAGCCCACGTAGACGCCGCAGCATCGCGACCGGCGACGCCTCTCGCAGTTGTGCCAACGTGAGCTTCAAAACGTCCTGCTTGATCAGCCCATCTAGCTTCTCGTTGAATTCACGGGACAGGGGGTAGGTGGTCAAAACTACGTCCAAGAAGAATCCTTTCGACCTTCCGATAATGGGGCGGCGCGGTGGTGCGCGACGGCTGCGGTGATAAGCCCCGCCAAGAGAAGCCCATAAGCTGCGGTGAGGCTTGCAGCGGCTCCAGAAGCCCCCCACAACGGGATCAGCCACTGGCCCATGAGCACAAATAGTACAAGGCTCAGAACCCAGATCACAATGTTCGCGATGGGCACTCCGTTCACGGATAAATACTGGGAGAACATGGTGGCCACGCTGAGGGCAAACGTTCCCGGCAACAGCCACCAGAGCGCTGCGACAGCCCGAGTGAACTCTATTCCAAACAGGAAGGGGATGACCCAGATCGCGGCCGCGGCCACCGTGGCGCACAGGACGGCCATCAAGATGGCCGTGATTCCCGCTATTCTCAGGGTCTGGGTAAATACTCCCGATGATGCGGATGATGCCAGCTTTGGCAGGATCACCAAGGCGGTTGCCCCTGGAATGATGAGGAGCGTATCCGCGAACTGGACGGCGATCGAATATTGCCCCACTTCTTCAGGAGAAGACCAACGGTCGAGCAGAATGATGCCCAGGCGACTGACAAGATACCCAATCAGGGTGATTAAATAGACGCGCCCGGCGTAACCTACGCCGCTTCGAAAAAGGCCCTTATCGAAATTCCATTCCGTGGCTCCCAGATTGCGTAACATATGCCACAAAAGCACGGAGCCGAGGAGGGCAGAGGCCGCCGAAGCCCATAATACCGCCTCGATAGTCCCCCACACCAGCGCACCAGCGGCAATTCCGATTAATTGGATGCTTGTGCTCGCCAAAATATAAAGGTTGAACCGGCCGACCAGCGACATGCCCAGCAGGAGATTTGAAGCAAGTAGGCCGTAGAGCATCGCAGGAACCATCGCGAAAAGCGTCCAAGCCAGGTCCAACCGTGCAGTTTCGCCATTCACAGCTTCGTAAGTCAGGATTCCCATTGTCGCTAAAACACCAAAGAATATGGAAATCCAAAGAGTGTTGGCTGCCAGGCGCGGCATCAACTCCGCGCGTCTCGCTACCGACACCGAATTGTTGGCAGATTGGCCAAGAGAGCCCGCTTGCACCGCGATATTGGCAAGAGTTATTATATAAAAATACTGCCCCCTGTCGGCGGGGCCGAGCACTCGGGCTGTCAAAACGCTTGTTATCAGACCGGCGAATACCAGCGCGATCCGAGTAAGCGTCGTTAAACCGACCTTGCCAATGAGACCACGATCTGCCTTCGCGAGAATATTTCTTTTCATCTTGGCGCGAGAGTGATCTGTAATGGCCTTAGTTCGCCACGACGGGTCCAAGAGATCCGCTGAATAGGACGGACCACTCCATATGTAGGCGAAACACGCGCCTCCTCCACCCGCACCTGCCACTCGCGCGGGTGATTCCAGGTAAGGGCAAACCCCTTGTTTCCTGCGGCAAGCTCGACTCCATGCTCGGAAATCGCCGCGCTTACCCCCTCGGCCAGATGGAGCGGTACCTCCACCAGATGGGGACCCTCGCCTACGAACGCATCCTCGATGTGAAGGCGATGTGTCGAGTGATTCAGCGCAAAGGTGCGGCGAATAATAACGGGGGAGGGCAGCCGGGCATAGCCGTTATGGCTTACGCAGAGGCGGTCGGTCTCCTCGCCAAATGAGCGTTCTTCGACCTCAAAGGCTGCATCGTCGTGCAGAAACCACAAATAATCGGGGCGAATGAACCGGTTGATTTCTGCCCCGTCCACGGAAGGCGTATTATGATATGCGGTGCTTCTAAACCGGTTACGCTCTTTATAATCCGCCGTATATAGATAGGCTCCGCAGTCGGTCACCAAGTGGACTCCGTCAAGGACCGCTTCGAAGGACAATAGGTCATTGTGGCCATGCCCACCGCGACCGGACAATCCTAATGGACCGCAATCCACGAAGATGTGATCGCGAGAATTACGCATTACGTAAAAGCCGCCTTCCGGAAATGCCGTGGATACACACGCCCGTACAGCCGGGTCGTGCACCCGTCTTGCTGCGATATCGGTTCCGTGCAGCCAGGCTATCTCCGATACGGGTCCCGAAAAGCTTTCCAGCAAGCCCTGATCCGCGAATTCAATTCCCGTTAAAGCCAGCAGATAGCGGTGATCGTTGATGGGCTGCAGCCGAAAGGGCAGCGCCCGCGCATCGTCAGCGTCACCCCACAGCGGGATGCTGCCGTCCTGACGCGAATAGGCCTCGGTGAACCGAGCCATGGCCAAAAGCCGTTCCCGATACTCCTCGGTAACTTCCATGCCACAGCGTATACGGTAGATCGCCGGCAGCAGGAAAAGCTCCTGGACAAGCCGGTGGTAGGGGACCGAAGCTTCGAAATCGACGCCGTCCGGGTGTACCTGGATTTGAATCTCAGAAACTAGAATAGACCAGCCGGTTTCGAGCCAGCGTTTTGGCTCACCAGCTCCGCCAAAGAAAAGCCCCGCAAAGACCAAGCCTGCTGCATCGGCGGTATAGTGGTTCCCATTAACATCCGACTTCTCAAGATGCCGGGCGGTAAAATCACCATGGAGGTACAGACTACGAAGGAATCTCCCCTGAAACCCCTCGTCGCGCCAAGCGGCGCTGGCATGGCAGATTTGAAAGAACCAGGTCCAGCTCAGGATTCGGAGGGCTACGTCCATCGTACAGGCCCAATTGACCGAGCAAGCATAAGGATTTTTCTCGATCCAGTCGCTTATTAAGTCGCGGATGAAAATTGCATACCGCTCGTCTCCGGATAAGGAATAGGCCTGCGCAACCGGTATGACCCACTGCATCCGCGAGAGTTCCCACGGGATTTTGACGTCGCTAGGGCTTTCCAAATTATTGTATGAGATATCCCGGCAGTAGGCCGGCTCCCACCTGAAGCCGGTTTTGAAGTCCTGATGCCAGTCAATTTCGTTGCCGAGATTCACTGGCCCCGATCCCAGCAGATCGACCTCGTGGCGCATCGCGCGTTCGGCCGCAGCGAAGATCATTTCGCAGTCGCCGGGGCAAATCCGTTGCAATTCTGCCTTGTCTACTGGACCTCGAAAGATCGGGCTTCGGCTCGCGGTCGAATCCCACCAGTCTTGAACAGATGAGTAGCCGCTCGCGCGCGCCAGCTTTGCGGCGCTTAAGCGCCGGGCGCGGCGCGGGGCCAAATAGCGCTCCAGTTGGGCGTGCAGTTCCTGCACAATGCGTGCGGCTATATAGCGTGGCGGCTTACTCAATATCCGCCTGATCCTGTTCATTCTGTCGCACTCAATGGGTTCGGAGATATTAGAAAGCTTAAAGCGCTCGCGGCTATGACTTCGTGAAAATGCCGCAGACATACCACCCGACCATTTTCTCGAATGGGCGGAATGCGTTTAGCCAGCGGAAACGGTCGAAGTTGACTTGTCTTATTCCGAGCTTCACCGGAGCGAAGCCCGCGGCGCTTGCAGCCCCACGCCACTCCGCCTTGGAATAAAGCTTCACGTAGGGAGCTATTTCCTTGCCGTCAGCTCCCCGTTCGATACGCGCGAGAACTCCCTTGATGCCGGTCCTGAAGAGCGACGCGTCCACCACGCCTTTCACAAAATAAAGAAGCGTATGAATGCTGGCGCGATGGTAAACTGCGGTCTGGAGCACACCTTCGGGCTTCAGGACACGATGGATCTCTTTCAGGACGGTGTCGACATCCGGGATGTGATGAAGCACGCCGAAACTATGGACGCAGTCGAAATGGCCGTCGGGGAAGGGAATGCTGGCAGCATCCGCCTTGCGTAAATCGATGGTGTAGCCGCTTAATTCGAAGTTGAGCTTAGTAAGCTCCAGGTGGCGATCCGTAATATCGACGCCGTGACATTCCGCTCCATTTCGGGCGAACTGCTTTATATCCGTGCCGAGGCCAATGCCAACCTCCAACACCCTTTTTCCAGCGAAGCTGGTGTAATCGAAGAAGTCCAGTTGCCAATATTGCTGGCGATATCTCTCCTCCTCCACCTTATCGAAGAACGTTTGGTCGAAGGCCTCGGTTTCGATCGCTCCGCAGGGATTGGCATTCCACTGCTTTTGGGCTTCTGCGCGTGCGAGCGCACGGTCGGAAGAATCGGATCGGGGCGCCGTCATACCTTTTGACCCTCAATCCAATAATCATACCACGCAGTGAGGTTGAACAAGGTCCAGAGGTACAGGCTGTAATCGTTCCTTCCGTTGCGATGTTCTTCGAACAGGTTGTCGATATAGGGCCGATCGAAAAAACCACGTTCGAAGATGCGTGACGCCATCATCGATGATTGCACCTGACGGCCAAAGTCACCGCGCATCCATTCGGACATGGGGGCTCCGAAACCCATCTTCTTTCGGTAAATGATCTCATTGGGGATAATCCCCTCGACCGCCTTCTTCAGCAGATATTTGGCGACGCCGCCGTGGACCTTATCCTGCATGGGAATATCCATGCTGAAATCGACCAGGTCATGATCCAGAAAGGGAACGCGAGCCTCGAGACTCACCGACATTCCGATCTTGTCGACGCGCATCAGCAGAAGCTCGGGCAACCGCAGTTTGAACTCGTTATAGGTCATCCTCGCCAAAATATCGTGGCCAGGGTCGGCCTTCTCGATCTGCTGATTGAATGACTGGATGATGTTGAACGTATCGGTCTGCAGATATGAGGCCGGCATCAGGCCACTCTCTATCAATTCCGCCGGTACATCCGTGGTACCAATATTATCCGATCGAACGAGCTTGCTCTTCACGCTTTCCGGGAAGACAGTCGCACCGCTCCAGAAATGCTCCCGGTTTCGGCTCGCCCGATCGATTATGTCTGCATACATGCCAAGCGACGGTCGCCGATCCGCGACCATGCCCGCAAGGCCTGCAGCGGCCCGCTGCAGGGGGGAGGGGACGAATTTGCGGAAAGGCTGCCAATATTTCCGGTAGAGATCGAGATAGCCCATGTAGCTGGCATATCCGCAGAACTGCTCATCCGATCCTTCCCCAACCTGGACGACGGTGACGCCACTGTCCTTGGCGAGCTTGGATACAAAATAAAGCGGTATGCAAACCCAGTCGGCGATCGGCTCATCCTGATGATGAATGAGGTCGCCCAGATAGCCGCGCATGTCGTCTTCATCGATCAGTATCTGGTGGTGGTTCGTTTTGAATTCCCGCGCGACGAGGTTGGCCTCTTCCAGTTCGTTCAGATGCTGATGGTCTTTGAAGCCAACAGTGAACGTGTCTACCGGGCGATCCATATAGCGGGACATCAGCGCTACGTTTGTCGATGAATCGATTCCTCCGGAAAGGAACACACCGAAAGGCACGTCGGACATCATCCGCTTCTCGACCGCTGCATCGAGCCGGTCGCGAATTCCTTCGACGTAGAATTTCTCTCTCTCTGGCCAGTCCATCGTGGCGAGCCGAGCCTTATCGATAGCCTTGCCTGGCAGCGCGTCCCAATAGCGGTTGGCCGTGAACTTCCCGTTCTTCTCAATCTCCAGGCAATAGCCGGCAGGCAGTTTGAAGATGCCCTTGAACATCGTGAATGGAGCTGGCGTCGTCAGGAAGGAAAGGTAGTGGTACATGGCCACAGGGTCGACGTCGCGGGGCACGGCAGGATGCTGCAAAATTGCCTTTATTTCAGATGCGAACAGGATCGCGCCCTGCTGCAAGGAAAAATAAAGCGGCTTAACGCCGATACGATCCCGGAACAGGAACAGCTTTTCCAGCCGAGTATCCCAGAGCGCGATTGCATAATCGCCTTCGATCCTAGCCATCAGGCCATCAATGCCCCAGGCTACATAGCCGTGAACCAAAACTTCGGTGTCGCTATGATCGGTCCGGAACTTATAGCCAGCCGCAACCAGTTCCTGTCTCAGCTTCAGGTGGTTGTAGATCTCGCCGTTGAACGTGACCCAGACGCTCTCGTCCTGATTGGTCATCGGCTGGGATGCGGCATTGCTGAGATCGATGATTGAAAGCCGTCGGTGTGCGAGGCCTACCCGGCCGTCGGCCGATAGCCAGTTATCGCCGCCGTCAGGCCCGCGATGGGACATTGTGTCGCGCATCCGCGTGAGGATCTCGGAATCCACCCGCATCTGCCCGCCATAGCTAAAAACGCCCGCTATTCCGCACATGAAGCTACTTCCTGACTCCGGTTCGTCCGGCGCTTAGTTTCTGGCCTGGACGAGCCGCTCGACTTCGATCGCGACCCGCGAAGCGTCCAGCTGCTCGGCAAGGGAGATCGGCCATGGCTTTCCGCGCAAAAGCGTATCGGCAAGAGCCTCCAGTTCCTGGAGCTGCCCCTTCTGGATTGTCGCGGCACTCCAGCTTTTGTGCCGCCCCCCATGAACTTCCACTGATTTGAAATCGTCCATGACGATGACCTTGCCGTCGGCAAAGACATCCATCCGTTCCTTGGGAAAGCTTTTATCCCCCAGGGCGGTATAGGTGAGGGTGCAAACCGAGCCATCGGCATAGCTGATCGTAGCCACGAAGTTGTCGTTTCGGGCCCATTGCTTCGACGAAGGATCAATTGCTGTGGCGCTAATCGAAGCGGCAGCGCTGCCACAAAGTGACCCAAAGAGGTCGTAGATGTGACAGGCCTCGCCAATATTGCGCCCGCCGCCCTCGGGGCCGTGGACCCAATGATCCAGGGGGATGTAACCAGCATTCATCCTGTAATTAGCAATGATGGGCGTCGTTCTGTTTTTCAGAATACCCCGAACGTGCGCAATGGCTGGCGCGAACCGGCGGTTGAACCCCACCATCAGGACAGGCCCGTCTGGGTTTTCGGCATAGAATTGAGCTAGCGCATCCAATTCCTGTAAAGTCAGTGCCAACGGCTTTTCGACAAAGGTGTGCTTGCCGGCCCGTAAGGAGCGGAGCGCCATCTCCCCATGCAGGTCGTGACGGGTGGCTATGATCACGAGATCGATTTCATCGTCCCGTAGAATCTCATCAAAGTCGGTGGTGCAATAAGCGGCTTGGTTCTGGGTGGCGACCGCGCGAGCGTTGGCACCGGTTCGGCTCATAACCGCTCGAAGCTCGAAATCCTTGCGCAAAATAGTCATGTTGGGAAGGTGGACGCCTTGGGCAAAGCTCGAGGCGCCAGCCAAGCCCACCCGAATTTTATTGGATTTCGCCGTGCGGGGACCGATGTCCACGCGTCGTTTTTCGACGACTGATCCGGTTTGCGGGTAGGAGAGCAGCACCATCAGCGGCTTGTCGCCGTCCTGCTTGAGAGCTTCGTAGGCGTCGCTGGCCCGCTCAATGGGGTAAGGCTCCCCGAAAAAGTCTTCGAGCTTCATTTTCCCCGCTGATATCAGGTCGATATAGGCCTGCATGTTGCGGTTTTCGGTCCATCGCACATACGGAAGCGGATAATCTTGCCCACCTTCCTCATAAACCGGATCGTAGCGGCCGGGGCCGTAAGAACAGGAAATCAGGAAATCGATTTCCTTCTTGTAGAAATCGGCTCTTTTCAGGTTGAGGCCAACATCTCCTACGAGCACCACGCGACCCTTCTTACGGCAGGCCTGCATGGCTTCACTTACGATCTTGTCACTGGATGCTGCGGCAGTGATGATAACTCCGTCCGCGCCCATGCCGTCGGTGTACATGGCGACGCGGCCTACATAATCCTCAAGGCTCGGATCTATGCCGACGTACATCCCGTTGGCGAGCGCAGTTGCGATCCTCTTTGGATCGAGGTCTACCCCGATCACTCGGCACCCGTTAGCCGTCAGCATCTGAACGGTCATCTGGCCCAGGATGCCGAGCCCCACTATGACGAAGGTTTCTCCCAGGGTCGGATTCGCGCGCCTTACGCCCTGCAGGGCTATTGAACCCAGCGTGACAGTCGAGCCTACGTCGGTGCGAACGTTCTCGGGCAACTTCACCGCAAGGTTCACTGGCACGTCGATCACTTCCGCGTGATTGGCGATGCCGGCGCCTGCACACGCTACCCTCTCGCCTATAGCGAAGCCTTCAACCTCTTCGCCAACCGCGATGATCACCCCTGCTGCGGAATATCCGGTGGGAGCGCCGGCGGCCAGCTTGCCGCTCACTCGGTCCATTGTGCGCTTCAGTCCCTGGTCTCGTACCATTTCCATGACGAGCTTCACGTTTTCAGGCTGTTTCAGCGCGCGTCTGTAGAGCGGCAGCCCCGACATCCGTACGCCCGCCATTTCGGTTCCGACACTGACGCAAGAGTGGCTTACTTGGACGAGTATATTTTTGCGCCCAACGTGAGGCGCCGGCACCTCTGAAACCGTTGCGCTTCCGCTCTTGATCAGAACCTGCTTCACTACTCTTCCTTACGCATTTGACCGGCAAGCTTGCCGAAGGACACGCTCGCCCCAAAATCATTTTGTTGGCAGACTGAGGACGATAAATCCCGTCAGGCACCATCGTGGTCGGTGGGCCAGGCGTCCAGCCCGCCGAGGCCTATAGGCCTCGATTTCCACTTCCTTAATGGCCGGGATTTAGCGCGCACCCTGACCGGTCACGACGGTGCGGAATGTCCGGAACAGGATAAGCATGTCAAGCCAAAAGGACAGGTTCTTAATGTAGTAGAAGTCGTATTGCAGCTTGCTTTTCACCTCGCTCACGTCGGTGACGTGGCCTTGGGAAACCTGAGCCCAACCGGTTATTCCAGGGCGTACGATATGACGATAATGATAGAAGGGTAGCTCCGCCTCATACCATTCCGATAGGGCGATCGCCTCAGGACGAGGTCCTATCCAGCTCATTTCGCCCCTCAAAATGTTCAAGATTTGCGGCAGTTCATCAAGGCGGGTGCTGCGTAGAAAACGCCCAACCTGCGTTATGCGCGCATCATTGGGACGAGTCATTGCAGATGCCCGGCTTGAGACCGAGGCTGTCTCCTCCTCACTGGATGACAGGCTGTGGTACATGGTCCTGAATTTCAACACCGTGAAGGACTTGCCGCGAAAGCCGATCCGAGGCTGTGAAAACAGGGCTGGCCCGCGGGTCTCCAGTCTAATCGCCACGCTTATCATGACGAAAAAGGGAATGAGCAGCATGAGCGCGGCGGCCGCCAACAACCGCTCCCCTACATTGCGTATCTGGAGATATGTGTGGTGGTTTACAGACCCGAGGGTGTTTTCCGAAAGATGCTCGATATCGACCCGGCCGGTAAGCTGCTCAACAAAGCTCTTCACGTGGTAGACGGGTACGCCGCGCATCACGCAAAAGGCGATAAGTCGCTCCCAATTATCTCCCAAATCCGCGCGAAAGTCGGCGATGAGTCCGTTCCACCGAGGATCTATTTCCTGCGGGCTCGCAACGGTGTGGAAATGATATTGGGGCCCACTCAATCCCCTCAGAATCCCGACTTGCCCTGATGGGATAACCGCGAACAGATACTGTGCGTAGCGGCGCGAAGCGAAATGCATCGCGGTGAACCAGGCGAGCGTCAGCAGGAAATCTGCAATGAGAAGGGGGCGCGAGTAATCGATCCTGAAAAAGAACATGATGGAAATTGCGAACACATAGCTGATCGAAAAGCACGGTATGATGTAGCTGCCCGCAGAAATCCCCGGGAACTGGCCGAACCTTCGGTAGCCGAAAAACCCCAGAATGATCGCCACAAGGGCCGCGATAGTACTGTTAACCAGGATCAAATCGTCGTTTCGACGGGATATCGCCAGACCGGCCAGGCACGGAGCCACGGCCGAAAACGCCATCCCTGCTGCGAGCTGGATGCGTTGATAAGAGGACCAGTGGCGTGATGCGTAAGTGAAGTCCCGAAAAACCGTGCTCATGATATCTGGCGCTGAACCTCAAACGGAAATCGCCATCACGGCGTTCGCCCCAGCGGTTTACTGGCAAGCTGAAGGGTTTGAAAGGTTAATCAATCGGCTCCTGCGCCTAGTTAGCGCCTATCAATCGAAAACACTTGTCGATATCAGCCGATGCATCACAGAGCCGCGGCGATGCCACCTCCAGGGAAGGAATAGGAATGGGGACAATCACCGTGCGCTTGGCAAAATGGGCTATAAAGGCCTCGGCCGGTACTCGATTTGCTGGTACCGGATGTGGCTTCGGCGCCGACGAAGTTCAATTGGCTTCCACTGCTCCCGATGAGCGTTACCGCCAAGCGCTGCTTGAGGCCGAAGACGCCGGAAGATTCCTGGAAATGTTCGGCGGGATACCGTTGAAGGGGCAACGTGTCCTGGATTTCGGCTGCGGGTATGGCGGCAAGACCGTCGAGTATGCCAGGCAGGCGGCGTTTGCTGCGGGTATCGAGCCCTTTCCAATAATGATTAGTCTGGCCCGGGAATATGGGAAATGGGCCCACTCTTCGAATGTCCTATTCGAAGTGTGTCCCCAGGACAGGATACCATTTGAAGATGACTCGTTTGATGTCGTACTGAGTCATGATGTTCTCGAACATGTCGATGATCCCAAGGTGTCTCTGGAAGAGATTCATCGGGTTCTAAAACCGGGTGGGAAAGCTTATTTGGTGTTCCCAGTTTATTTAGGAGCGATGTCGCATCACCTAGATTATGTCAGCAAATTCCCTGGATTGCATTGGTTCTTCTCGGCCGATACGCTCGTTGCCGCCGTAAATGATATGCATCGGTCCGACATCCCCGAGCAACCCGCACCGAAAAAACGCTGGTGGGGCGATACGAAAGTGCTTCCGATGCTGAACGGCCTGTCCGGGCCGGAATTCAGGCAGATAGCCTCCTCGATGTTTATCGTGGAGCGGCTCGACCAGAATTTGATTGGGGCGGGCGGAAGTAGTCTGGCCGCGAAGCTGTTTTACTGGTTGGCTTCCAAGCCGCTCTCCCTGTCCAGGGGCGTGGCTCGAGACTTGGTGACAAGCAACATTTGCGCGATACTGAGAAAGGGATAGTCGCAGCTTACCACTATCAACTGAAGGCTGAAGAGCGTTAATGGGAACTTGGTTACCCCCATGTCCCTTGTCGCGTGAAGCGTGCTAAAAAAATAGCGGCCCGAAGGCCGCTATTTCTCATATTACGCAAGATAGCGCTATATTACGGGCTGGTCGGCTCGTCGTTGTCGTCGAGCACCACCAGGATGCCGGCAATGATCGCAGCAAGCGCGAGCAACGGAATGATGAAGCCGCCGCCAAGCTGGCTCTCGTCTTCGACAGCAGCGCCAACACGAGCCTGCGAGCTCGCGACCGAAAGCTTGCTCGCCGGAGTGGCGGTCTGGGCGAGCGCCGGAGCACTCGTCATCGACAGGGCGACGATTGCCGCCATTGAGACTTTACCGAAACTCATTATCAACTCCCTTTGCGTCACTCTCTAGGTACGCTCCATCGACTGCCACAGCGCAACGTCGTGTTCAAGTCCTAATTCAGCCGGCCGATCCGGCAATCTTCAAAGTTGTTGCTTGACCACAACAGTTTCTGCGCTTTCTGGCCAAGCATCCTATCGAACGCAGATCGCATGGTCCGGTTCCGACCGAACGGCTCTAATGCACCAAGGCGCTTGAAAGCCATTTCCCGGTGTATAATTGCAACAGTGCGCCTCAACGTCAGTCGGAGAGGCGATCCCAGCGGGGATCTGCCGGGCCCTTGGCGGCAAGAAACCACCGATCGGAGCCTTCAAGCCCGATCGCCGTCAGGCGGCCGGATGCGAACGCGCCGGTATCAATGCCTATTCTGTTGCTCCGAACATCAACTTCGTCGCTGATGCTGTGGCCATGAATCACCAGCCTTTCGTGGCTTACCTTCGATCCGAGGAATTCGTGGCGAATCCATCGCAGGTCAGCAAGCGACTGTTCGGCGATTGCGACGCCGGGGCGCACGCCTGCATGAACGAACAGATAGTCCCCGACCTCGGCGTAATCATCGAATGAGGAAAGGAACTCGATATGGCGCGCGGGGACTTTCCCGGCCAGCATCTTGGTCAGCTCCTCGAAGTCGCAGGATTGATATTCTTCGGGGCTAATTCCGTAGCTCAAAATCGTTTCGCGACCGCCGATACGAGTGAGCATACGGGTGGCTTTCAGATCGCCGCTCGCGGCCTTGAGGAAGACCTCGTCGTGATTACCCAGGAGGAATTTAGCTTCCGTCCCCTCCTCACGAAGCCGAATAAGTCTCTCTATTACCCCGCGCGAATCAGGGCCGCGGTCGACCAGATCGCCGAGGAAAATGACGAGCGTGCGGGCTTTAGGACGGCAGGCCTCGTCACGCCGAATTTCCCCAAGCAACATTTCAAGAAGATCGAGGCGGCCATGTAGGTCGCCGACCGCATAAATACGATGCCCATCCGGTATGGTGTGGGCATGGGCAACAGGGGCCGATCGGCGGAAGAGACGCTTTATAACCATGGGCCTTTGTTCGAAAAACATGTGTTGGGGGGCATATAGGCGCCTTTCCGGCCCGCGCCAGAGACCCGACTAATTGAGTTGGCTCCGATTCGCTCAAGGCGGCTTCATTCTTGAGAGTCGTTGCGACACAGTCGCCGATCAGTCGCCGAAGAGGCTGGCATTAACGAGCTGGAAACGCGACAAATTTAACACGCTCGGTGCACCGGCGGCTCCGCGAGACTTGACTTGTGGAAACAATTGCTGCCTTAGGAGTTCAAGAAATTCAGTTCGTAACAGGAGGGTATATGTTTTCCAGAAAGCTTGCGGCGCTTGCTGCTGCATCGTTGATTGTTGCAACGACCCCGGCAATGGCGCAGCCGGCCGCTCAGTCCCTGAGCGTCGCGCAGAGCGCTCGTGCTGGAGCCGAAGTGAAGGGTGAGAACGATCTCGCCGGCGGCGGTTTCTGGGCTATAATCCTAGGCGTTGCCTTGGTTGCGGCGCTTGTTCTTGTCGTGATCGACGACGACAATGCGGATCTGCCGACCAGCCCGTAAGGCTCAAAATTTCGAATTGAAAAGGCGCTCCAGCTCAGGCTGGGGCGCTTTTTTTATGTTCGAATGATGCGCATTGCGCCAACTTCAGGAGAGCTCATGAGTTCGTCTTATGCCCGCTTTCAGCCAGTCATCCTCTCGGGCGGCTCGGGCATGCGGCTCTGGCCGCTTTCGAGCGAGGAACGGCCCAAGCAGTTTCTGTCCCTTGCGGGCGGCCGCACCATGCTTCAGATCACCGTCGCCAGGACGTTCGGGCAATCGGAATATAAAATTCCGTTCATCGTCGGAAACGCGCGCCACTCGCCGGAAATAAAGCGCCAGCTCGCCGCGATCGGCGCCGGGGAAACCGCGCTGATCCTCGAGCCGGCCGCTCGCAATACCGCCGGAGCCATGGGGCTTGCCGCACTCCGCGCGGATCCGACGGATCTGTTGCTGGTGATGCCGAGCGATCACGTCATCGCCGCGCCGGATCGATTCCTCGCTGCGGTCCGGACCGCCGCCGCGCCGGCCTCGGACGGATATCTGGTGACGTTCGGGATTGAGCCCGACCGTCCCGAGACCGGATACGGTTATATCAAGG
>DATLCW010000362.1:0-11061 GCA_035526195.1 Bryobacteraceae bacterium | reverse complement strand
GGAGTGTCGCCGCTCCAACGCACTGCGTTGGGGTTCGCCTTCGCATCGAGCAGCAGACGGGCGATCGAAACGTTTCCCAGGGCGCATGCAAGAGTGAGGGGAGTTTCGCCGTTCTCATCCGCGGTATTCACGTTCGCGCCGGCACGAATCAGGGCACTCACGATTTCCGGATCTTCGCGATTCACCGCCCATGCCAAAGGGGTGGACCCGTCAGGCCGCGCCGCGTTCACGTCGGCACCGCTCTTCAGGAGCGCCTGCACGCTCTTCTGATCGCGTTTGTGCACGGCATCCAGCAGCCGGAGATCGGCGGAGAACATCGACGCGGGAAGGCAGAGAAAGCCCGCCAGGATATGTCCGCGACCCACAGTCCCCATACTTCGAATGATATATTAAAAGATAGCGGCCGAGCGATCCTTCCGTATCCCCATGCTTCTCAACCTTGTCGTCATTGTCGTGGGCGCGGTGGGTCTTTTTGCGCAAACTCCCGCCGCGTCCCAGGCCCTGATTAAGACATATTGCATTGGTTGCCACAGCGAGAAGTTGAAGACCGCTGGCATCGCGCTCGATCGCGTACGGGCAAATGCGGTACCGGCCAATCTGATGACTTGGGAAAAGGTGCTGCGCAAAGTACGGACCGGCGAGATGCCGCCGCTCAACCTGCCCCGGCCTGACGCAACCGCTAACGCCGCGTTTTTGCATTGGCTGGAGTCGGAACTGGACCGCGCCGCGGTGGCAAACCCCAATCCAGGCTCGCCGTCCATCCATCGCTTGAATCGCGCGGAATACGGCAATTCCGTGCGCGACCTGCTGGCACTGGATTTGGATCACTCCGCCAGCCTGCCGCCGGACGATTCGGGATATGGTTTCGACAACATCGGCGCGGTTCTCACCGTGTCCCCGCTGCATATGGAAAAATATTTGGCGGCGGCGCGGCGTGTCAGCCGGTTGGCTGTGGGAACCCTGAAAGTGAGTCCCTCGCTCGAGAAGTTCAACGCCAGCCGTGGGGTTGAGGCTGACTCGATCGATGGGCTGCCCGTCAATGTGCGGGGGGGCATCTCCGTACGCCGGTATTTTCCAATGGAGGCGGAGTATTCGATTCTGGTTCGTGTGCGCGGAAATCCGTCCCAGAACATGCCGCCTCCGAAGCTTGACGTACGTCTCGACGGCGACCGCTTGCAATTGTTCGATGCAGCCATCAGCCAGGCGGAAGAAGAGCAGTACACACGGAATTTTGAATTGCGTATTCCGCTGACGGCGGGCTTCCATACGATCGGTGCGGCGTTTCTCAATGAATACGGAAAGGTGGAAGGCGGTCCGATTCCTACCCGGGAAAGGCCGGCTCCACCCCCACCGGTATCGGTGGAGTATCTCGCCATCGGCGGTCCGTTTAAGGTAACGGGTCCCGGCGATACCGAGGCCCGAAGACGCATTTTCACGTGCCGGCCGGCCGCCGGGGAAGCGGAAGAACCGTGTGCCCGGAAGAATATCGTGGCGCTCGCACGCCGTGCCTACCGGCGTCCGGTTGAGGATTCGGATATTACTCCGCTGGTGAATCTCTTTGCGTCCGGTCGCAAGGCCGGCGGCAGCTTCGATGCGGGTATGGAAAACGCCCTGCGCGCCATCCTGGTTTCGCCCAGTTTTCTGTTTCGCATCGAGCGTACTCCTCAGGGCGCCCTTCCTGGCTCGGTCGTTAACGTGACCGACCTCGAACTCGCGTCCCGCCTTTCCTTCTTTCTTTGGAGCAGCATTCCCGACGAGGAACTCTTGCGCCTCGCCGAACAAAATAAGCTGCGGCCGGTCCTGAACCAACAGGTTCGCCGCATGCTGGCCGATGAGAAGGCAAGGACGCTCGTGGACAACTTCGCCGGCCAATGGCTTCACCTTCGCAATGTGGCAGGCTGGCGCCCGGATCCCGAGAGATATCCGCAGTTCGATGATTCCCTACGAGCCGCCCTTCAGAAAGAAACTGAGTTGTTCTTCGCTCATCTCGTCAAGGAAGATCGCAGCGTGCTGGATTTTGTGAACGCGGATTACACTTTTTTGAATGACCGGTTGGCGCGGCATTACGGCATCGACGGAATTAAGGGGAATTACTTTCGGAAGGTAGCCCTCAGTGGCGAGGAACGCGGCGGCGTCCTTACGCACGGCAGCGTGCTTACCGTAACGTCGTATCCGACGCGCACCTCGCCGGTCTTGCGCGGCAAATGGATTCTGGAGAATGTGCTTGGCGCGCCGCCGCCGCCTCCTCCTCCGGATGTTCCGGACCTCGCCGACAGCGCTGCCATATCGGCGAAAGACCTGCGCGCCGCGCTGGAAAAACATCGCGCCAATGCCGCCTGCGCGTCCTGCCACTCGCGTCTGGATCCGCTGGGTTTCGCGCTTGAGAATTACGATGCCATTGGTAAGTTCCGCACCAGTGAAGGAGGCGCGGAGATCGATTCTTCGTCCGCGCTGCCCGGCGGCGCGACCTTCCGCGGTCCCGCAGGCCTAAAGAAGGTTCTGCTGGAGCGCCAGGACGAGTTTATTGAGTGCCTGACTGAAAAACTACTCACCTACGGCTTGGGGCGCGGACTCGAGTATTACGATGTACCGGCGGTGCGCCAGATCCGCCGCGAAGCGGCGCGCAACGGCTACCGTTTTTCGTCTCTCGCCCTTGCTATCGTGAATAGCGTACCATTCCAGATGAGGAGGATCCCGGAACGATGATCATCTCGAGGAAATCCCTGTCGCGGCGCGCGCTGCTGCGCGGTTTCGGGACTGCCGTGGCGCTGCCCTTCTTGGACGCGATGTCGCCCGCCCTGGCGGCTCCGGCGCGATCCGGCGCGAATCCGATTCCCCGGATGGCGTTTCTGTATGTGCCGAATGGCATCATCATGAAGGATTGGACGCCTTCGGCTGACGGCAGGAATTTCGAATTCCCGCGGACCCTGAAGCCTGTGGAAGCGTTTCGCGAGCGCCTGCTGGTGCTCAGCGGGCTGGATCACTACAACGGCCAGTCGTTAGGCGATGGAGCGGGCGACCACGCTCGCGCCGGAGCCACATGGCTGACGGGCGTCCATCCGAAGAAAACGCAGGGCGCGGATATCCTGGCCGGCATATCGGCGGATCAGGTGGCCGCACGGGAGATCGGCAGGCAAACCACATTGCCGTCGCTCGAACTGGCGCTGGAAGACAGCCGCATGGTGGGCAATTGCGACTCGGGCTATAGCTGCGCCTACAGCAACACGATTTCGTGGAGTTCTCCGACAACGCCGCTGCCGCCGGAAATCAATCCGCGCGCCGTATTCGAGCGTTTGTTCGGCGACGGGGAAACGACCGATCCCGCGGTGCGCGCCCAAATGGCGCAGCAGGATCGCAGTATTCTTGATTTTGTCCGCGACGATGCCACGCGTCTAGGACTCGGCCTGGGCACATCGGACCGGCGCAAATTATCCGAGTACCTCGATTCCGTGCGTGAAATCGAGCGCCGGATTCAAAAAGTGGAGGCACAGACATCGGCCGCCGCTCTGCCCTCCATTGACCGTCCATCCGGCATCCCGCCCACCTTTGAAGAGCACATCAAGCTGATGTTCGATCTGATGACGGTGGCGTTTCAAGCGGACATGACGAGGGTGGTTACGTTCATGATCGGGCGGGAGGGCGGCAATCGCACCTACCGTTCGATTGGCGTGCCGGATGCGCATCACGGACTCTCGCACCATTTCAATGACGCCGCCAAGATCGAGCGGCTGCAGAAAATAGATCAGCACCACGTAGAGATGGTCAGCTATTTTCTTACCAGGCTGAAGGAGACCAAGGACGGCGAAGGCACGCTGCTGGATCACTCCATGGTTGTTTTTGGAAGCAGCCTGAGCGACGGGAACCGCCACCAGCACGACGATCTGCCGACGCTGCTGGCCGGCGGAGGAGCGGGCAAGATCCATGGCGGCCGTCACATCCGTTACAAGCAGGGCACTCCCATGACCAACCTGTACCTCACCATGTTGGACGTTGCCGGAGTGAAGCCGGAAAAAATCGGGGACAGCACCGGCAAAGTGGAGCACTTGAGCCTGTAGCTCAACGCTTACGCAGCAGGTTGGACGTGATGCGCTGGACGCGCGCATCGGGACCCTGCGGGCGCACCCAATGGGACCACGGCAATATATGACCGGGCGGCGAGGAAAGCGCCTGGGACCACCAGATGGTGGAAGCATTGAACACGATATTGCGCTTGGGGCCGGGATAGATGGTGGACACCCAATGGGAGGGCCTTCTGCCGCCGCTTAAAGCGTCCCCTTCGCCGACAATTTCGAGACCGGGAATATTGGCCGGATCGCCGTGAAACTCCCATCCCACCAGTCCGGGAATCCCATCGCCCGCCTTCATATCCGTGCCGTTGAACATCCAATGCCGCGGATTGGTGCAGACCCAGTCGGCGCCGCCGTTAAACGGATACACAGAATGCGCACCCATTAACTTATTAGCCCTGGGACCCTCGGTGGGAAACGGTTCCTTGAAGAACTCTTGAAACGCCCCATACATGCCGCCATAAACGCCTTCACGGGAAATGACGCGGTTGGGGCGGCCATCGAAAGATGGCTGATACGGCGTGACGCCGAATACCGAATTGCCGCCGAGGTATAGATGATTCACGCCGGCGGCGACTGACGCCAAGGCATTGTCGTACTGGCGCGGATCCCAGTATTCATCGTGGCCCACGCTGAGGAACACGCGCGAGCGAAGGAACTGCTCCGGCTCCAGCATATCGACGTTTGAGGTGTAGGTCACATCGTAGCCGAGCATCTCGAGCCAATGGGCCAAGGGGAACTCCCATAAAAGAAACTCACCTGAGCCTACGGATAGGGGATGGTTGAAGATCTGCGGATACTTGCCGTAAGGACGGTCAAAAGACGCGGCAACCCGCGGAGCCCACGAGTGGCGAGGGTCGGTGTAAAGCGAATAGTCATCGGGCCACCGGTTGTACGCAGCCCAGGTGTTGTCGGAAACCTGGAAAAGGATATCGGCTTTACGTTGGTCGCGCACGATGAAGACGATATAACTCTGCCAGGCATGCTCGTGTTTCGACTCCGGAATGGTGGTGAGCTTGCCCAGATACACTCCGCTAAGCCAGTCGGCGGCGATCTTCAATTCGGTGGAAGGCTGCCAGCGGCACTGTCGCAGCCGGCGCTCTTCGATCGGAGGATCGGGTTGCGGCTGACCCGCCAGTGGGCCAAGCCTGGTGACATGCCGTGCGCCTTTACCGCCGTAATACCCCATGCGGTAAAGATCCACATGGAAACGGCGTGCCGGATTCACGCTGACATGGATCTGCAGCGTGTCGCCCGATTGCACGCTCTGCAGCGAGCAGTAGCCTTCAATCAGCGAGGTACGAAAGCCTTTGCCCGTGTTCGGGTAAACCTTGGTGAGCTGCCATTCGGTTGTGCCGGGTTTGCGGTTCTCGGCAGATATCGTCGCTGCGGCCGAGGCTGGTACGGCCGAGGCTAGCGAGGCTAGGAACAGATCGCGGCGGAGCACACTCTATTCTAGCCCCGGCGCCTAGCCGCGTTCCGGAATGGCCTTCTTTATGTAGTCCGGATCGAACTCCACACCGAGGCCGGGTGTCTGGGGCACTTTGACCATGCCGTTGCGGATCGTAAAATTCGGCGTGTACCAGCTCGCTCCGTTTGCTTTGCCGCGATGCGGGAACTCCATGTAGGGTCCGATATTCGGAGTAGCGGCGGCGAATTGCAGCATCTTGCAGGCTGCGGCATCGGTTTGCGTATTGTGGGGAACGATCCAGAGATCGGCTTTGCGCGCCATCCGGGCAACGCGGGCGGCGCGGATCAATCCACCGCAGTAATTGAGATCCGGTTGGACAATATCCACCACGCGGCGTTCGATCATGTCCTGGAACTTCCACAGGGAAGCATCCTGCTCTCCTCCCGCAATCATCATTTCCATGGCGTCAGCCACGCGCTTGGTTTCACTCACTTCCTCCCACGGGCATGGCTCTTCGAAGAACTGGAAACTGAGATCCTGCAGCATGCGGGCCACTTCTACGGCGACCTTCGAATCATAGGATCCGTTGGCATCCGCGTACAGCCTGACATCGTCCCCATAGCGTTTGCGCGCCAGTTCCACCATTTTCTTCGTACGGCCGGGATACGCATCCACGTTGCGGCTCATGCGCCCGCCGATCTTGAACTTAACGGCTTTGGCTCCTGTTTCCGCGAGACCGCGGGCGTAGATCTCCACTTCCTCTTCCGCCGTGGTCTCGCGGATAGAGCCGGAAAGATAGACGGGAATTTCTTTGCGGAGCATGCCGCCCATCAATTCCGACACGGGCTTTTTCGCGGTGTGCCCCAGCATGTCCCAGATGCTGTGCTCCACTGCCGCCACCGGGGACCAGAATGGTTGTCCGGCAAGTTTGTAATTCGCCGTGTATACGTTGTCGATGAGGGTTTCCAGGTCGCGCGCATCCTTTCCTGTGAACGCGGGAATCGCGCGCCGCATGAGGATGGGAACAAAGTCCTCAATCTCTTTGGTACGGACAATGCCGGCGACGCCGTCCGTGGATGTAGCGCGAACAAAGGCAGACTTGCCATTACGCAGATATTCGATGGAAGCGATCCTTACGGGAGATTTGAACTGCTTATGCAAATCGAAAAGCGGATTCTCGTATTCGGGGACTCTTCGCGGATAGTCGTCATTGGCCGCGCGTAGGAACGCGGGTAATACGGCGGACATGGATAACAGATCACGTCGGCGCATGCTCCAGATTTTGACATACTATACGGAGCCCGGTAACGTAGCTATCTCTCTTGCGGTAGTTCGGTTTAGGAATAATTCAGGATGAGTTCGCGAACGGTGGCTCCTCTTCACGGGTTAAATTTTCTTCCTTCCCCCTTGACCCTCACTTCATTTCTACGATGAAACGGGCTTGCTGAAGCCCGCCTATCACGGGTCGCAGGGCTACAGGTTCTACGAGGAGCCACAGCTATTGACCCTCCAGCAAATCCTGTTTTACCGGGAGCTGGGGTTTGAGCTGAAGCAAATCAAACGAATCCTGGGCCGGGCCGATTTCGAAAAAGTCGCAGCCCTCCAATCGCACCGGAAGGTTCTACAAAGGAACCTCGCTCGGACGCGCACGTTACTCGAAACCATCGACAAAACCATCGAGCACTTGAAAGGAACCAGGAAAATGAAGAGTGAGGAGATGTTTCTTGGGCTTCAGCGTCGCCGCCGGGGACGACCGGTTCGGTGAACACATCCAACTCGGCGGCCCGGAGGGCGAACCGATTGATTGCAAGGTGTCCGGACAGGACACCGATGGCGCGATGTGTGTTTTCGAGTTCAACTGCAACTCCGGTGGGCCGCGCCACCTGCATTATGACGAGTGGATCTACGTCATTGACGGAGTTTCAATTTGAGGTTAGTGGTAAGCGATTTCGCGTGGGCGCCGGTGAGTCCGTTTTCATACCGCGCAAGGTTCCTCACGTGTGGGCCTGCGTGAGCGGGAAGCCCGGCACAATTATTAATGTGTACCAACCCGCAGGCAAGATGGAGGAGTTCTTCCGTGAGTTAGGCAAGTATGACGGCAAGCCACACGTTCATGAGGCCCTGCCGATTGGTGAATTTCGCCGGTTATTCCACGACCACGGGATGGATCTTCTCGGCCCACCCCTGCTGGGAAAATGGAAAGTCGAAGAAGACGGACGAATCACGCAGACCATCGTCGATCTCCCGGTTAGGAACCCCTTCGCCCGTTACCCGGCGTGAACCTCGCGCTTTGCGGAATCGTACACCATCCGCCTGCCGGCGGTAAGCGCCTCGTCGGCCATGATCACCGCCACCGAATGCGCGTAACCCGCTTCGATGGGCGCGATCGGCTGTTGCCGCGTGCGTACCGAGTCAAGGAAATTCTGCATGTGTCGCACAGTCTCGACTGGCATGATTTCCATGTCGGCCACAACGCGGTCCGGTTCGCCCGAGCCTTGGCCCGACAGCACCCACTTTTGCGTTGGCGACAGGTTTTTGGCGTCGAGCGTACCGCGCGTTCCGAACCATTTGGCGTAGTTCCCTGCGCCTGTACCAAAGACCGTACAGTAGCGAACCATAAAACCTTCCGGATATTCGAGCGCGACTTCGACCGAGTCCGGATTGGTAAATTCGTTCTTCCAACGATAAATTCCGCCCAGGGCCACAACCCGACTAGGGGGGCCCGTTCCCGTTGCGAAGTGAACCATGTCGATGAAGTGGACCATCAGGTTGGTGTGCGGGCCGCGCGAGAAATCGCGGAATCCATACCAGCCCTGATACTGGGCGGCGTCGAACGGACGGGCTTTACGGTCGCCGAGAAAAGCCTTCCAGTCGACGTCCGCCTCGGTGGGCTTCTGGCTCTGAAACGTATCTCCGCCGAAGCTAATCCAATACGGGCTGTAGCCGTTGCGGACCTGTTCCACTTTGAGAATTTTGCCGAGTTCGCCCGCGGCGATCGCTTTCTTGGCGCCCACCGAGTTGGGGTAACTGCGCATCTGTGTGCCGACCTGCACAATGCGGTCCGAGCGCTTTACGATATCGTAAGCACGGATCAGTTCCCGCATGTTCATGGCGAGCGGCTTCTCGACGTAGACGTCCTTGCCCGCCTTGATCGCGTCGATAAGCATGGAGCAGTGCAGGTGGTCGGGAGTGCCGATGACTACGGCGTCGATATCCTTACGTGACAGTACCTCGGCGAAGTGCGCCGTCTGGAAAGGATCCTTGCCGGTGAACTCCTTGACGTCGGCTGCGGCTTTCTCGCGCTTCTGCCGCCAGGTGTCGCATACGGCTGCGATTTCGATGTTGGCGTTGTCCTTGACCTGGATCAACTCCTTCAACAACCCACGCCGGCCGCAGCCGATATTCGCGACGCGCAAGCGGTCGTTAGCGCCAAGCGCCGCCGGGTAGCTCGCCGCTGAGGCGGCCAGCACACCCCCGATGAGATGTCTGCGGCTCAGATTCGGATGGTCCATCGTTGGCTCCCTGGAAGGATTGTAAACTAAGGAACCGGCTCTCCGCTCGTGAGAATGTATAGCGACGTCGTCCGGAACGGTGGATCGCCGGGGGCTGACGCTGCACGATGGCGCTGCGTCCCGCGGCGGGCGTTCCTGGGCAAAACGATGTAATGCGGAGTCTCATTTTTATGCGGAGGGATCGACCATGGCGACGGGCCAAAATCCGCCCGAATCATGCGGGTAATTCACCTCTGCTAAAGTCATTCCGTCCATGCCGGATCACTCGCTTCTCCGTTTTTCCTTATAGAGCACCAGGCAGATCTCCGAGGTAAGTTCGACCGCCTTCCGTACAAAGCCGTCGGATTTACAACCTATAGTGGTCCCAGGAATTCGTCGATGACGACGACGAGAAAACAGCGTAGTGCGCAGTTCAAGGCGCGGGTTGCGATTGAGGCAATCCGGGGCGAGCAGCTATCACTTGGGGCACTTCAAAGATGCAGCCCGGCTAGCGCTCGAATTGGGCACACCGACACGAGCATGATCTTCGGTCACTACCGAGAACTGGTGAGGGCCGAGGAAGCTGCACGATACTGGGCGAGAGTGCCACCCCTTTCCCTCAAATCCAAAATTGCGCATCGACCGCTCCGATCGTATGCACAGAACTGTCTAACAGGAGGGAAAGGGGAGACTTGCAAGTTGCTGAATCTCAACGAGCAAGCCAAACAACCATCGGACGCTTGCCAGAGCAGCGTTTAGAGCGTATCTTTAAGAATAGTCGGGACTTCAATATGAGCGCAGACAGACTCAAAAGAATCACCGTCGAAGAAGGCAAATGTGGGGGCCGTCCCTGCATTCGCGGCCAGCGTATTCGTGTCACCGACGTTCTTGAACTTCTGGCCAATGGCGCGAGCCACGATGAGATTCTTGCTGACTACGCCTTCCTTGAGGGTGAGGACATCTACGCCGCCATCGAGTACGCGGCCCATCAAGCCGACCACACAGTTCTTCAAGCATTGTGAAGTTTCTGGTCGATAACCAGTTGCCCGCAGCGCTAGCCCGCTTTCTTGCGTCTCGCGGGGTGGATTGTCAACATGTTCTCGACATTGATTTGGCCGGCGCTTCCGATGCCGAAATTTGGGAACACGCCAGCCGCAACGATTGCGTTGTAGTCAGCAAGGACGAGGATTTTCTCTACTTGGCGAATGTTCCTACAGCGAAAGCGCGCCTCATCTGGATTCGTATGGGAAATTGCCCGCACAAACGCTCCTTGGTGCAATAGAGATCCTATGGCCGAAGATAGAGGCACGTTTGAAAGCGGGCGACCGGATCATCGAAATTCGCTGAGCAAAAATTAAAGGAAGCAAGAGGTAATAGCGAACAACAATGCGCGGAACTGAACCACTGTGACAAAGAATCTGGCTGGACTTTCACCTTCTTGCGCCGGTATTCCCTTAACGTTTCCGTCGGGAGCCGTGAAACTTTGATGTGCCCGAAAAAAAGGCCGAATGTTCGCTTCCACGCACCAGTTCCAAATTTTGGTCGTGGATGCTTTTATGTTCGCCTTGGCGTGTTCAAGGAGATCGTCGAGCAGTTCGCTGCAGGTGATTTTGTCGGCGGCGGCGTTGCCCCGCCCGACTTCTTGCAAAGAATCTGATCCCGCAGCCGCTTCGCGTCTTGAATGTTTGTCAGCGCGATGACCGTTGAACCTGCCTGCCGTTGACCCAATAGGCCACGTACCAGATTCCGCCGCGCTGGAAGATTGTGCCGAAACCGTAAGAGCTTCGTGGCATGGCCGAATCTTACTACGGAAATCGTTAGCACGACCGTTAGCAGCTAGAATCGGGATAGGGGGAAGCCTCGCGGCTCCTCCCCTCCCACACCACCGTACATGCGGGTCCGCATACGGCGGTTCCGTGACTTGAGCCGGTGACGGCCGGAGGTTCGTCTCGCTTTTCGCCAAGGAGGCTTCGCCGCTCTCAGGTTCCTTTCGGGCTTCACCCTATCCGCCCCTGACAAGCTCCGCCGAAGCGGATTGGCTGGCGCATGGCCATCCATGAGAGCCGCGCACTACTACCCACGATCACGGTTC
>DATLCW010000361.1:0-4103 GCA_035526195.1 Bryobacteraceae bacterium | reverse complement strand
CTAAGATGATGGAAGCCATTTTGTCCGGGGAAGGCGATGTGGCCACCGTTAACTACGACGCCCTCTTGCCGTTGGCTGCACAGAAGCGCGATGTGGCGGCGTTTCTGTTCCTCGCCAAACGCCCCGGCAGCGTGCTCGCGTCTTTGAGACTCGATTCCGTGACCGCACTACGCGGCGCGATCATCGGCATTCCGGGTCCCGGATCCTCCTCACACCATCTTCTGAATGCGATTCTTCGCAAGGCAGGCATTGAGCCCGACCGAGTGAGTACGACCGCCGTCGGGGTCTCGGCCGGCGCCGTGGCCGCGGTTTCGCAAGGGAAGGTCGATGCCGCCATGCTCACCAATCTTGGCCTGAGCACCTTGCGCCTCAAGCATCCGGACATCCGCATTCTTGCGGACCTGCGCACGCCGGAAGGCTCCCTCCGCTATCTCGGCGGCGAGGAGTATCCCAGTCTCTGTCTTGCCGCCCGCCGCGCGTGGCTTGAATCCAACCGGGAAACGGCCCGTCGCTTCGCACAAGCGTTTCTCAAGGCGAATCAATGGATGTCTCAACATACCCCGCAGCAGATCCGCGACGCGCTTCCGGAACAGGCGCGCTCATCCGGCTCCACCGCGGACCTGGAAGCCATCCGGGGAATGTTGCCTACCCTCGACACGCAAGGCGGTGTGCCGGAACAAGCCCTCAGAACGGTGCTAAACGTAGTGCAGGCCTCTGTGCCGCAAGTGCGCGAATCGCCCCTCGACTTAAGCAGCACTTACTTCGCGCCCTAACACTCACCAGATGAAATCCTTTGCCCCCTCGCGCCGCTGGTGGCCATCGAGCACGTGTACCACGCGAATCTTCTTGAGCTTCGCTGGAGAGAGCTGGCCTAGCGGGACGTACACGATCTTGCGCCCCAGATGGCTGGCAATAGAACGAAAGATACTCCGGGGGGGCTTGGAGGCAACATACACCACGTACTTCTCAACCGAATAATCAAGCGCCGCCATTAACAGGCGTTCCGCCTTCGACTCGGCAAACTGATATTCGGAATCGCTCCACACATCGAACATTCGCCTCGGCGGCAAGGTCATCAGAAGCCCGCCATATTCCGCGCGCCCGATCCCCGGCCCCACCATTTGATCGAACGGATGCGTGGAATAAAAGGCCATATCCGACTCGTTCTGGTTCTCTCCCAGCCATGTCGTCAGATAGCGGTAGCGGTCATGAGGATCGTCGTCAAAGATAATTGCCACCGCGCCCACATCGCCGGATAAGCGTTCCATGTGACGCACGAAGATCTTCTGCTGATGCCAGTTGCGGATCGTTTCCCGAATATCGATTCCATCGTGAAGCGAAGTGGTGAACGGCTCCACTCGGGAGCGCTCCCCGGACAGTAGGCTTTTCGCTTTCTTCTTCAGCAGCCGGCCGTAATCCTCGATGAGAATATCCTCGGGAGGATACGAGCAGATCGAGTTCCCGTCGAGTTCCCGAGCCCATTCGCCGGCGGTTGTCTCCCGTTTTCGCGGCTTTAGATTCACCGGCCGCGTCAGACGTTTGGGACGCGGAAGCCGCCGCCGGATGCGAATCTTCTTCGTGTTCAAAAACACCGTGTCGGCGGAAAGCCGCACCGTTTCAATGTCACTCACTTCCCGCTGCGCGGAAAATCGATTCGCCGTCAGCCACACCTCCCAGGCGTAATTGTCGTCGACAATGGATCGAGCCGCGAGCGTCAGATCGTAAAGGCCGCACATCAGATCGCCCGAAATGGAAGCGAGATTTCGCGTATACCTTGCCAGCAGGCGGCGCTGCCAGTGGACGATCTTGTCGCCGGTGAGCAGTTCGTAGGAACGGCCGGCCTCCTTCAGCATTTCATACTGCATGCGCGGTCTCTGCGGAAACGAACCATCCATGTGCTGCCGCCATGTGAGATAGCGCTCCTGCAGCCAGGGAATCTCCGACGTGATTTCCGCCAGACATTCCGGGTGCGGGTTGAGGATCTTGACGCCCAGCCCTGGAACCGGCGGAGGCGGCTCCGGCTGCGGATGCTCCATGGCGTCGAGCACGGGATCCAGCAGATTAAGTGAGAGTACGATCAAAGTGGAAGCGTCGGGATCCGCGCCTTGCAGCTTCCATGCCATGGCGGAGGCGTGCTGTTCCAATGCCGCCGACCGCGGCTGGGAGAATAACCGGTAGGATTCCAGATACCGCTCAAGGCCGATGTGCTCGATCGCATACGCGTCGGGATACTGCCCGCTGACATGCGGCCGTTCCACCGAATCAGGTTCAAGCAGCATCCATTGTGCGCCGCACTCGATCGCCGTGCGCGCCGCTTCCACAAATGGATCGGTAAGCTCCACCGGAAAATAGCTAGGCTGCTCGAACTCTTCCTCCGCTTTCACGGCGCATAAAATCACGGACAATTCCGGCAGCCGCCGCAAAGCGGGCCGCAGGGCGGATTCAAAGCACGACGGCAACTCAATGGCCACCACCCGGGGCCGCATCGCCAGAATCGCCTGCCTGACTCTTACGGCAAACTCGGCGCGCCCTGGCACCACCGGAAAGTAGATAAAATTCCCGCGGGTCAGATTGTTTGGGTCGAAGTACAACTCAGGGCCGGGGAGCATACCGCAGCGCCTCTTCGCCGAGGGTTTCCAACATGGACGTATGCAACGCCTCGCGATAGGTAATTTCGTCCTTTGCCAGGTGTTGCAGCTTGGTGGCGAAGCGCGCCATGTTGATGCCGTCTCGCACCGTATACCGCTCGTCGGCGGCATGCGCATTCTGCAGGAAATCGGTCACGTATTCGAGAATGCGCTCCTCACTGAACGGGAGATTCTCGCGGAGGATCGCCATTTCCTCCTCGCGCTCCGGAAAATCAATAAGGATCTGCGGCTGCAAGCGGGAATGGATGTACTCCGGCAGATCGAACGTGGAGGCATCGTCATTCATGGTAGCCACCAGGCGGAAGTCAGCGTGCGCCTGGATCTTGATGCCCGCCACAATGGATTCGACATAGCGGCGATTATCCAGCAGGGGAGCCAGGCTCGCCCAGGATTTCTCCGACATGCGATTGCCTTCGTCTAAAATGGCAATGCCGCCCGTCACCATGGCGGAGAGGAGCGGCGAAGCCACATACCGCAGCTTTCCGGCTTCTTCGATGACGGGGGTAACGATCAGGTCTTCCGGCCGTGTGTCAACCGTCGCCTGCATGATGTAGACTTCCCGGCCCAGTCGGCGGGCGGCGGCGTAAGCCAGTGTTGTCTTGCCGACACCCGGCTTTCCAATCAGCCGTGGATTCATGGGCAGATCGCGCTCATCCACCACCAGCCACGCCGCCAGCAACTGGCGCATCGCGTCTTCCTGCCCTACCCACTGCACCGCCAGTTCGTCCGCATGGGCCAGATGCAGTTTGATCCCGTCCACTTCCACCATGAACGTATGGTAGCGGATAATTTACGACGGTCAGAAGGTTTACGAAACGCCGACGGATGCTCCCGGGATGTTAAGCTTCTGTCCCACCTGAATCTTGTTCGGATCGGAAAGTTGATCGCGATTCGCCTCGAAAATCTTCATGTACTGGTTGGCGTCGCCGTAATACTGCTTAGAAATTTTCGAGAGTGTGTCTCCTGACTTGACCGTGTAAGTCTGATTCCCGACCCCGCTGGATTGCGCCTGAGTCCCGGCGCTTGGCGCAAGAGAAGGATTCACACTCAGGTCCGCGGTCAGATCCGAATAGGAAGGATCAATCAGCTTGATCTGATCCCACGACCGGTTCTTTACTTCCTGCGAGGGTGCTTCCCCCTGAATGAAAAGCTTATCGTCCTGCACATGAACATGTGTAAGCCGGACACCCGCCTGCTTCATGAAGTTAATGGCGCCCTGATATTTCATCTTCAGCTGATCGAGCTTCTGGTCTGACATAAAGTTTCTCCTTGGCCCGACCGACCGGCGGGCACATGTTGTAGACGGGGATGCCGCGCCCACTGTTTCGACGCCGGACACTATATCTGGCATCCGTCACGTAACAATATAGAAGATACGCGAACAGAGCAGTGCCGCAGCTTACTAAGGGACGGAGGCCGGTGAAATGAAGATTCTTGTACTCAATTTCGGGAGTT
>DATLCW010000354.1:0-4880 GCA_035526195.1 Bryobacteraceae bacterium | reverse complement strand
CAGTTTCGTGATCAATAAACAAGGCTGGGACAAGGTAGAGAAGGTTCCCCTCACGACGATCGATAAAATGGTGGATGAGCTCAAATTGGAGCGGGTCGACTACATCAAGATGGATATCGAGGGCGCCGAACCGAAGGCGCTCACCGGCGGCGTAAATACCTTGAAGAAATTCAAGCCGCGCATGGCCCTCTCGGCTTACCACGCGCCGGACCACCCCAAGCGTCTGCCGGAAATCATCCGAACTACCGAGGCCCAATATAAAATGGATTGCGGCCCCTGCGCGGAAGCCAACTACGGGATACGCCCGGACGTCCTTTATTTTTTTCCATGAACTGGCTCGCCACCACCGTGATCGGCCTCGTGATCGAGGTGCATCCGGAAGCCCGCACGATGGTCGTATCCCACCAGGAAATCGCCGGCGTGATGCCCGCCATGACCATGCCCGTGCGGGTCTCGAACGCCCGCGAGTTACGGGGCATTCAGCCGGGGGCAATGATCGAGTTTCACTTGGATAACGGTGTGGCCCGCCGCCTGCGAGTGCGCCAAGCAGCCAATGAAATCGAACAGGAAGGCAGGCGCATCGCCCTCCCACGGCCGCGCGAGAAGGTCGCCTTAGGCGCCGGGATCCCCGATTTCGAGCTTACGGATCAACAGGGCCGGACGGTGAAGCTGAGTCGCTTGGGAAGCAGCGTCGTAGCTGTCCAATTCCTTTACACGCGCTGTCCGATGCCTGAAGTCTGCCCGCGGCTGGCCGCCACATTCGCCCGTTTGCAGCAACGCTTCGCCACCCGGCACGACCTCATGCTGCTGTCCATCACCCTCGACCCCGTTTACGATACCCCGGAAATTCTTTCGCGATATGCTACAACTTGGCGCGCCAACTATGTGTCATGGCGGTTTCTAACCGGTTCAGAAGCCCAAATCAGGACCGCGGCGGGACATTTTGGCGTGGTTTACTGGCCGGAAGAGGGAGTCATCACGCACACCTCCACGATCGGAATCGTGGGAAGGGGCGGGAGGCTGGCGTCCGTTGTGGAAGGCCTCTCCTTCACGGCGCGGCAATTGGGTGATCTGATCGAACACGAACTGGAAAGGGAAAGAAAAAGATGAGGTTGGCAATCATTCTCGCGCTGGCGATCTCTCTAATCGCGCAAACGAAAAAGCCCGCGGACGTCTGCACGCCGCCCGCCAACCGCGTCTCGCCTTCGCTGCCGGCCAAACTGCTGGCCGGACAGGGCACCGAATCTATCCGATTCCCGATCACTACCAAGAGCCCCGAGGCGCAACAGTTCTTTCTGCAGGGAGTCGCCCAGATGCACTCGTTTTGGGCCGTGGAAGCGGAGCGCTCCTTCCTGCAGGCAGCCGCGTTGGACCCTGAGGCGCCCATGCCGTGGTGGGGCGTTGCGATGGTTGCCATCGGCGATTACCGGCCCCGATTCCAACTGGAGAACTACGGCAATCTGCGCAATCCGGACATCGCGCCGCGGGTAGAGGAAGCGGTGAAGAAGATGCTCGATCTGAGCGCGGTTCCCGGCAAGGCAACAGAGCTGGAAAAACTATACATCGCATCCATTGCCGCGCGGCGGGACATTCGCGTGAAGAATCAGGACGAAGCCTACATCAAAGGTCTGCGCGCCATTGTGGCCGGCTATCCGGGGGAAGTGGAAGCGAAGTCGTATCTGGCGCTTCACTTGATGCGCGGATTCGAGCTGCCCGATAAGAAACCCCGCGAAGGCTCGACGGAAGCGGCGGAGATGCTAAAGGAACTGGCGGCGGGATTTCCAGACCATCCGGGTGTGCATCACTATATCATTCATGGCTTTGAAGGCTCCACGTTCGCCAAAGACGCGTGGGCGAGCTGCAAGCGGTATGCGGAGCTGGTGCCCAATATCCCCCATGCGCTTCACATGCCGGGGCACATCTATTCGCAGACCGGGCGGTGGGAAGACGCGGTCAAATCATTCAGCGAGGCGGCGGACAATGAGCGCAAGTGGATGAAGGCGGATTCCCTTTACGCCACCAGCCACCATGGCCATAATGTGCATTATCTTTCCACGTCGCATAGCTTCCAGGGGCATGTCGATCAGGCCATAGAAGCCGCCCGTCAACTACTCGAATACAAAGAGAACCCCAGGGAGGCGGCGGCGATCGACAACAACCGCACCGCCTACCGTCAGGGGTGGTTCGCCCTGATGCGCGCGCTGGTGCAGAACGAACAATGGGACCTGGTGCTCGACGGCAATACGCTCCCGGTGTACGATAAGCCGCGCGAAATGGCGTGGCGGCACTGGGCTCTCGGCCTCGCCCGTGCGGCCAAGGGCCATCCCCGCGAAGCATCCCAGGCTCTGCTTGCGATGGATGAACAATTTGATGTGTATCAGGAGAAAACCAGGCAAGCCGTACCCGCCGAGCTTCGCGTTGCCAAACAGGAACTGAGTGCTCAGATTGCGGCGGCCCGCAAAAACGTGAGCGCCGCCATCGAGAAGCTGCAAAAGCTCTCGAAGCGCCAGCGGGCGCTGACTTATAGCGAGCCGCCGTTTTATCCCCGGCCCGTTGCTGACGTTATCGGACGGCTGGCCTTGCAAAACGGCCAGATGGATGTGGCGGACAAGGCGTACCGCGAATCGCTGGAGCAGTACGAAGCCAATCAGATCGCAACTGCCGGTCTGCGCGAAGTACAACGCCGCCGCACCTCCTCAGGAGCCGCGGCGGCAGGCCGGTAACCTATACGCTGATCACGGGACAGGGCGACTGCCGGATAATGCTGTAGGCATGCGCCCGGATCCGTCCGAACAGGCCGCTGCTGGAACCGCGGCCGATCACCAGCAAGTCTATTCCCTCGCGTTTCGCGAGGTCACTCACCTGGAAGTCTGGGTCGCCGGCCTCAAAAATAACCGGGGCGCTGGTACCGGCGGCGAGTTGCAGATCGGAAATTCTCCGCCCGGCTTCCTCCGCGAACCGCTCCCGCCAGTTGGGCTCGAAATACTCACCCGACATCCCTTCCACCGAAGGGGTACTATGTATCACGTGAAGCGATGCATGGCAAGCTTTGGCGAACGCCGCCGCCCATGTCAGGACCTTGGAGCTGGACTCCTGTAGATCCAAAGCCACCCCAACCTTGCGTAAGTGGATTTTCTCCGGCTCCGGAGTGTCTTCCAGATGGACGCCGGTGAGCACCGGGCAATCCGCATCATGAAGCACTTTCGCGGTCACCGACCCTAGCATGAACCGGCGGAAACCTCCATATCCATGGGTCGGCATCACAATAAGATCGGTGGCATGCTGGCGGGAATATTCCACCAGCTTCCGTGCCGGATCTCCTTCGAGTAGCACTCGCCGCAGCTTAAAGTGCTTTAATTCTTCATCGAGGAAATACTCCAGATCCTTACGGATCTGATCCGTCCGCGCGGCGGTGTACTGCTCTACCAGGCCGCCGCCCAGATCCGCCATCGTGTACGTGTACTCGAAATGCGCCGGCGGCAGAACATGGGCCAGCGTGATCTCTGGATTGAACTCCGTGTGAAGGGCATCGAGAATCCGGGCCGCTCCCCGGCACCGGCTCGAGAAATCTACGGGAAACAGGACATTATTGAGAGCAAACATGGTGAAGTCCTTTCTGCTAACCCGTCAGCTTGAGGATGGCAGTGAAGGGCCACTGCGAGGCGCCTTAGGGTTCAATGCGTTAACCCGATGCCACTTTGTATTTTGAACCATGGTATGGGCATTTTGACCGCTCTTAAAACCGGTATTTGAGCGCGAATTGAATCACTCGCGCTTCCGTACTCGTCTGCGTGATCTGGCCGAAGCTGCCTTCCAGGTTCACACCCGGCACGCTGAAATTCGCGTGATTGAGCGCATTGAAGAACTCTGCGCGAAATTGGAGCGAGTGTCGTTCGGTGAAATAAAAGGATTTGCTGAGATTGAAATCCAGGTTGAACATTCCCGGTCCGCGAAGAATCCCTACCCCGGAGTTTCCAAAAGCCTGATTTGGGACAAAGCCGTCCAGCGCGGGATTGACTTGCAGGATCTTGAACGCAGCCGCATCGAGATAGCGGTCCACCGTACGTTGGGAGTCCGGCAGCGAACCGTGTCCAATGCGATTTGGCCGGCTGCGCCGTTCGCCTCCAATGTTCAATAGCGTGGACTGGGTCACGGTGAGTCCCAAGCCGGTTTGCAACGTGAGGATCGGCGCGAAGTCCCAGCCCCCGAGTACCAGATCCGCCGCTCTGCCGGAACCGGCTCCGAACTGGCGGCCTTTCCCGTAGGGAAGCTGCCACACGGCTGAAGTAATAAAGCGGTGCTTCACGTCAAACTCCGCTAACCCGTATTCCGACCGCCGGTCGTAGGCGTTCTGCGGTTCCCGGAAGACGCCGACGTCTGTGCCGTTGCCGGAGCCGCTGGTCGAGAGATGGTCGACGGAGTTGGTGAGAGCCTTCCCCCAAGTATAGGAAGCGAGTAGCGAAAGACCAGCGGAGAACCGCCGTTCCAGACGAGTCTGCAGGGAATGGTAATTGGAAATTCCCAGGTTCTCGAGAAACTGGATGTCTCCGTTGAGACCGGCGCCGGCGTAAGGCCGCGCGCCCGCGGTGGGCACGCCTGCCGCATTGAACACCACCGCCTGCGGGTTGAGATTGCGGAAGGCCGCCAATTTGTTGCCTCGGTTCCCCACATAGGATACTTCCAGCAATAGTTCGGGCATCACCTCCTGTTGGATGCCAAGGTTCCATTGCTGTACATAGGTGGTGCGTTGCCCTGTGTCCTGTGCCTTTCGCGAGGTAGTCGCCTGATTCACCCTGGCAATGTCTACAAAGCCCGGGGGAATGCCGGTCTGCAGCCGTAAGCGGGCGTCGGCAACCTTCAGATTATTGCTCCCCCCGAGG
>DATLCW010000115.1:0-37215 GCA_035526195.1 Bryobacteraceae bacterium | reverse complement strand
ACTTCGTCACCGGCAAGCTGTTCCAGCAGGAAGCGGTTATAGGGCGTGTCGCGATTGAAGGAGCGCACCACATAATCCCGGTAGCGCCACGCGTTCGGACGGTCGAAGTCATGCTCATAGCCGTTCGAATCGGCATAGCGGGCGACGTCGAGCCAATGGCGCCCCCAACGTTCTCCGTAGTGAGGAGAAGACAGCAGCCTGTCGATCAGCTTCGGCCACGCATCAGCGCGCGGATCGTCCAGATATTCGCGGACCTCAGCGGGCGTAGGAGGAAGCCCGGTCAAATCCAGATACGCGCGCCGCACCAGCGTTCGCTTGTCGGCCTGCGGGGCCGGAATCAACCCTCGGGCATCCAGATCCCTCTTGATAAACGCATCCACGGGATGCTTCGCCCAGCGCTCATCGGCAATCCGCGGCAGCGGGTGGCGGACAGGCTTCTGAAAGCTCCACCAGTCGCGGGCTTTTGGCGGAAGTTTGGATTCTTCCAGCGCCTGCAAGGGATTCTTCTGCGGAGCCTTCCCGATCTCGGCATCCCATGCCGCACCCTGCTCGATCCACAGCTTCAGGGATTCGACTTCGGCTTCGGAGAGTTTGCCGTCCATCGGCATCGCCGGCTTTTCCAACCCCGACACACGTTTAAACAGGATGCTCTGCGCCGAATTTCCCGGCAGCAGGGCTGGTCCTTTCTCCCCGCCTTTCAACGCCGCCTGCCGGTTACGTAGATCCAGCTTCCCCAACTGCATGGCGGAGCCGTGACACTTGACGCAGCGCAGCTCTAGAATGGGTCTGATCTCCTTTTCGAAGGAGACCGCCCGGCCGGGCGGCGCGGCGGACGCGGATAAGGCGGCCGCCAGAATCATGCAGAGGGTCCGTGGCGACAACATGGCTTTGGCCTAATTATATTCCTTTATTTTCGTGGGAGTTGGGATGCCGAAACGCGAAATTGCCGATATCGCTGAGTTGAAGACGCTCGCGGGTCAGGAAGTGGCGATGAGTGACTGGCTGGAGATCACGCAGGAACGTATCGACGCCTTCGCGGAAGCCACGGGAGATTTTCAATGGATTCACGTGGACGTGGAACGCGCCAAACGCGAGTCGCCCTTTGGAACCACCATCGCCCACGGTTTCCTCACGCTGTCGCTAACGCCCCAGTTCTCGTTTTCCTCGGTCGAGATCAAGCAGAAGCTGCGCATGATGATCAACTACGGCTGCAACAAAGTCCGCTTTATCTCGCCGGTGAAATGCGGAGCGCGGATTCGCAGCCGCCATACCGTGCTCGATGTCGAAGATGTCAAAGACGGGTGGCAGGCGCGCTGGCAGGTGACGATCGAGATTGAAGGTCAGGAAAAGCCCGCGCTGGTGGCGGAAACGATCACACGCTACCTGAAAATCTGACGGCTCACCACGGTGATCATCAGGGTATGATTCAACTCCGTCGTCCGCCCATTGCGCTGCCAGATCGCCTGGTTCATGTAACCGGCTTCCACTTCCCAATCGGGTCCGAAGCGCCGCCCCAAGGCGGCATAGGCGCGGTTCTGATCCAGCCTGGAAGCCGATACGTACGGCTTCACATAAAACCACAGCTCGTCATAAGCCGTAAAGTAATACTTCGAAGAAAGCGGAATCGTCACGCGCTGCCAGCCGCGAAAGCGGTTCTCATAACGGTAGCGGTCCACCGGCCCGGTTCCACCCTGCCGCACTCCCAGGAAACGATTTTCAAACCGCAGCCGGGTCGACCAGGACAGCTTGCCTGTCTTGTACCGGATCAGGGCCTGCTCCCAGATACGGTGCTCGGGAGTCGCTCGCGCCACCGTCGGCGCCTCGCCATAACGATAGGAGTTGATAAAGGCGTAACCGCCGGTCAACATAAGGTTCTTGTTCACCGAGAAGTTCACGCCAGGCCGCAGCAGCAGTTGCTGCCACCGGTTGAAACCGTTGTTACGCCGCCACTGGCCCTCCAGGTGGGCTCCCCATCGGGACCCGCCAATCGGATGGTCGCCAAAGTACATCGCCCATCCGTGAAAGTTGTGATCCGTCTTAGGCTGAGCCTGCGCGGACTCGTGGAACAGAAAAATCAGAGCACACCAAGCGCGCGATCTCAGCAATTCGCGCACTACGCGTTGGGATCTTTCTTCTTCAAACTCGAGTCGTTGGTTACGATGAACTGGCGGAGTTCCTCGGACCGGTCCAGCAGCTTTTCCCACTGTTCCTTATACAAAGTCACCGGGAAGCGTCCCAGTCCGTAAACGGATACCGCGCCTTTGTCGCTGACTTTGTAGGTAATCGTGCCTTTCGGAGCTGGCTTCTTCAGCGCCGCGTTTTCCGCCTTCAGGCGTTCGATTTCGGCTAGGAGTTGATCTGGGCTAGACATATGTGTGGATTCTAACGCGAATCGGGGTGTGGGTGGGAGGCCCTATGCTACAATCCGCTCCGTTATGCAACGCAGAGAATTCGTCGCCATGGCTCCCGCCGCCGCTCTGGCAGCCGCTTCCGGCCAATTCGTCAAGGGGATTTGCGGCGTAATTTTTCCGCCCGCAATGCCGCTGGAAGAGCAGTTCCGGCAAGCGAAAAACGCGGGTTTCGACGGAATCGAGATCCGGCCCGGTACGGAATTGGGGCCGGACACGGCGCTCGACCAGGCCGCGAGAATCGGCGATCAAGCGCGGAAAGCGGGAGTCGCCATCGTCAGTCTGTGGGTGTCTGACGTGCTCAGCCGGACGCCTTTGAATCATCGCGACCCGGCCATCCGGTCCCAGGGCGTCGAAACGATCCACAAATCAATTGAAGTGGCGAAAGCAACCGGCTGCGGAGCGTTGCTGCTGGTGCCTGGAAGCCTCGGAAGCGGTGCGAAGTTCCTCTACAGTTATCAGGACACCTGGGACCGTTTCACTGCCGAATTGAAGAAAGTTGTGGCGCATGCCGCGGAGGCGCGTGTCTACCTGACGCCGGAAAACGTGTCCAACAAGTTCCTCGTAAGCCCTTTGGAAATGCGCTCGTTTGTCGATGGTTTGAACAGTCCGTGGTTCCAAAGCCACTTCGACATCGGCAATGTGATGCAGTTCGGCTACCCGCAGGACTGGATCCTCACCCTGGGCCCGCGCATCAAGCGAATCCACGTCAAAGATTTCAAACTGCGCACCCGCACCGAACCGGCGCGTCCAGCGGAATTGCTGGAAGGCGACGTCGATTGGCAAGACGTGATGGGCGCTCTCAAGAAGATCGGCTATCGAGGCTTTATGAGCCCGGAGATGGGGCACAAGCCGAACGACCCCGAGTATCTGAGGAAGGTATCGCGCGCCTTGGACACCATCCTCGCGATATAATCGCCAATCCCGCCATAATAAAGATTAGAAGCTCTCATGAACCTCAATGACCGGTACACCGTAGAATCCGGCAAAGTGTACCTCACCGGCATCCAGGCGCTGGTTCGTCTTCCCATGGATCAGATGCGTGCCGACCGGGCTGCCGGCCTCAAGACCGGCACCTTCATCTCCGGTTATGAGGGTTCTCCGCTCGGCGGCTACGATCTCCAGTTGCAGCGGGTGGGCGGGCTGCTGCGCGGCCTCGATATTCACTTCTGGCCCGGCGTGAATGAGGATATGGCTGCCACCGCGATCTTCGGCAGCCAGATCTACCAGGTGATGGGCCAATCGAAGTATGACGGCGTGCTGGGGATTTGGTACGGGAAAGGCCCCGGAGTGGACCGTTCCGGCGACATCTTGCGCCATGCCAACCTTGCCGGCTCACCTGGACATTGCGGCACGCTGGTGTTGGCCGGGGACGACCATGGCTGCAAGAGCTCCTCGATTCCCCATCAGAGCGACTTCAGCCTGATGAACTTCGGCATACCGGTTCTATTTCCGGGAAACACGCAGGAGATCCTCGATCTTGGTCTGCTCGGAATCGCGCTGTCGCGATACACCGGCGCATGGTGCGGGATGAAGCTGCTGACGCAGGTTTGCGATGGGGGCGGAACTGTCGAAGTAAGCCCCGGCCGGCTTCCCATACAACGGCCGGCCGGATACGAGAAGAAGACGGATCCGCGCCTGCTGATCCCGTTTACCAGCGCCATGGAGCCGGAAGTAAACCGGCGCCGTCTGGATGCCGCGAAGGAATTTGCCCGCGCCAACAAACTGAACCGCTGGTTCGGCGCCGGGGAAAGCGCCTGGCTGGGAATTGCAACTGCCGGTAAATATTATTACGACCTGATGCAGGCTCTGCAGGATCTGGGCATCGCGCACGGGGACCTGGAAGCTTATGGAATTCGGATTGCGAAATTCGGAATGACGTTCCCTGTCGAGCCGCATTTCGCGCGCGAATTCGCCGCCGGGCTCAAGAAAATTCTGGTCCTCGAAGAGAAGCGCAGCTTCCTCGAAATGCAGTTGCGCGATGCGCTTTACAACGCGAGCGAGCATCCGTTCATCTTGGGGAAAGAGGATGAAGCCGGCGCGCCGTTCCTGCCCGCCGCCAACGAGATGGATCCCGATCTTGCCGCTCGCGCCGTGGCCGGGTGTCTGCAAGGCCGCGAGATATCGGACTCCATCCGGCGGCGGCTGGCCCAATTCGATGCGATCACCAGGCGCCCCCAGGAACTCGTGCCGTTGCGTCCGCCGAACTTCTGTTCGGGTTGCCCGCACAACCGGTCCACACTACTGCTCGATGGGCAGGTGGCCGGCGGCGGAATTGGATGCCACGGGATGTCCGCTATGCTCTCCGACGCGAATCGCGGGTACCTGTTCTGCACGCATATGGGAGGCGAGGGCGTGCCTTTCATCGGCATGTCGCCGTTTGTGGAACGTAAGCACCTGTTCCAGAACATGGGCGATGGCACATATTTCCACTCCGGTTCGATTGCCATCGAGAGCTGCATCGCCGCGGGGATCAACGTTACGTTCAAGATCCTCTATAACGGCCACGTGGCCATGACCGGGGGGCAGCAAGCCACGGGCGTTCTTCCCATTCCCGAGCTGTCGCGCAAACTGGAGGCCGAAGGCGTCAAGAAGATCGTCGTGCTGGCTGAGGATGTCACCAAATACATGGATGGCGTCGTGATGGCGAAGAACGCCGAAGTGCGGGATCGGAACGACATTCAGGCGGTGCTCGCGGATCTGGAGAAAATTTCCGGCGTGACCGTGATCATCTATGACCAGCAGTGCGCCGCGGAAAAGCGCCGCTGGCGGTCGCGCGGCAAGCTGAAAGAGCCGGTGAAGCGGCTGGTGGTTCATGAGGAAGTGTGCGAGGGATGCGGCGATTGCGTGAAGCAATCCAACTGCATGAGCCTGCATCCGGTGGAGACCGACCTCGGACAAAAGATCCGTATTCACCAGTCCTCCTGTAATAAGGACTATTCGTGCGCGCTCGGTGATTGCCCATCCTTCCTGACGGTGAATATTGCCGAAGGGACGGGGCTGAAGAAGCGTTCCCTGCCGCAGTTGCCGGAAACGGACGTACCGGATCCGCGCGAGATCGTGAAGGCCGGCAACGGGTATCGCATTCTTATGCCAGGCATCGGCGGCACCGGCGTGGTGACCATCAACGCCCTGCTCGCAACCGCCGCGATGATCGATGGTTTGTACGTCAGTACGCTGGATCAAACGGGGTTGGCGCAGAAGGGCGGAGCGGTCGTCTCGCATCTCATCCTCAGCGAGAAGCCTATCGAAGCGGCGGCGCGTATCAACACCGGCAACTGCGACCTGATCCTTGGGTTTGATTTGTTGGGGGCGGCCAATGCCGAGAATCTCAAGACCGCCAATCCGGAACGCACGGCCGCCGTGGTGAATACGAGCCACGTGCCCACCGGTGAGGATATCCGCAAGCGCCAGGTGCTCGCGGGGCCGGAACGAATGGTGGATGTGATCAAGGATCATACACGCCACGGGCACAACGTCTATGTGGATGCCACCCGCCTTGCGGAGAATCTTTTCGGCAGTCATCTTTCGGTGAACACGTTTCTGATGGGAGTGGCGTTTCAGGCGGGCTTGCTTCCTGTTACCGAGGCTGCGCTGAAAGAGGCAATCCGGCTGAACGGCGTGGAGGTGGAGCGCAATCTGCAGGGGCTTTCCTGGGGCCGTAAGTACTATGTGGATGCGGCCGGCGTGGAAGCCTATCTGAAACCCGCGGAAGAGAAGCCGAAACTGCCCTTCGACCGCGTGGGTGAACTGCGCCGCTACCAGAACGCCGCCTATGCCCGCGATTACGAGGAGTTCGTGGAAACAGTGCGCCGGAAGGCTCCCGCATTGGCTGAGCCGGTAGCGCGCTATCTCTACAAATTGATGGCTTACAAGGATGAGTATGAAGTGGCCCGGCTGCTCACCAAACCCGAAATCGAGCAGCAGACGCTTGCCCTATGGGGTCAGCCGGAATCGATGTCATACAACCTGCATCCACCGTTGTTGCGTGCGCTTGGCGTAAAGAAAAAGCTGCAATTGGGACCGTGGTTCCGCACTCCTTTGCGCATCATGGCTTCGCTCAAGGTGATTCGTGGCACGCCGTTCGACATTTTCGGCTACATGCCGCACCGCCGCCGGGAGCGCTCTCTCATCGGCTGGTATCGGGCGCTGATCGAGGAGGCGATGCACCATCTCACCGAAGACAATGCAGCCGTGGCCATGGAACTCGCCGCATTGCCGGATCAGATTCGAGGATATGAGCGCATCAAGGACGAGAGCATCGTGCGGGTGAAAAAGCTGGCTGATGACAAATTGGCACTGCTGAGGCAGGGTGCGCTGCAGCAAGCTCCGCTCGGGCGTTGAACGGTTTCTCAGACTTCGTTGCAATCCTCATTGCGGCAGCGCGCGAACATGCGCAGCGTATCCCGCAGCCGCCGGCTGCGATCGCTGGAATCCGTGCTCAGTTGATACAGCCCCTGCGAATCTTCCTTGATGTCCGTCCTGGGATCGAATCCCAGATCCACCAGCACCGCGCCCGGCCTGTTCGCGTAGCGGCGGTCCGCCTTGCGTCCATGCCAGAAGTGGCTCACCATACCGGGCACGAAGCCGACATCCCGATGTACATGTGTTTCGCAGAGCTTCTGCCAGTGCATCACGGCGCGGGCGAATTCATTCGTGCCGGGATCGAGCCCGGACAGCACCAGGTCTCCGCGCCCCACCAAGGCGCAGGCCATTACGAAGTCGCCGCTGCCAAAGATGCTCTTGTCGAAGATCCCGCCCACATAATCGAGCGCTTCGCGGGAAGCGGCCCAAGCGAGGCCAGGATGACAGATGCGCCACTCTTTATCGAAATCGGCGTTGAAGGGAGACCACGGTTTTAGGGCGGCGTCATAGTAGCATTTGGACTTCCAGGGCGCCGGCCCTAACGCTCCGTGGTTCACCCACTCGTACATGAACCCCGGCGTGGTCCACAGAGGCTCAAAATTGGGTCCAAGATCCTGCGCATGGGAAAACATCTGCACGAAGTGAAAGTGCTCCAGTTGCTGTAGCGTTTCCTGCATCACATCGGGCCGCGAGAACTGAACATCGGCGTCCACCCAGGCCACCCTCTCCCAATCATTGGGAAGCAAATGTTGAATCGCCAGTTTGATCTGCCGCTCCTTGTGCCAAAGCTCATGATAAGAGCGCAGCCCGAGATGACGCGGGTTGGCGGCGTCGACGACCTCAAACTCGCGGTCGCCGATAGCCACCTCCACCACGTAGAGGAGTCCGCCGGAGTCGGTGACGCGTTTCTCAAACGCGCTGAAATGGTCATAGCGGCTACGCCAGCGCAGCGGATTGTGGAGTACGGCCACCACATGCAGGCGGTCGGGAAACGCCTTCACTTGCGAAAGTTTTTGCGATGCGTGATCAATGTGCCGTATTCCATTGGGCGTGACTGGATTGGTGGATGTCATGGAATGCTCCTTGGGGCGTGAGACGCTTTCTCACTTTCTGCGATCAAGATAACAGGCGGATGGCGGATTTCCCGCCGCGCAGAAAACCCGGAGATACCGAACGTAATTGCTTGCCATAGCTTGAAGCGTAATGTTTTTTTCGTCGAAGCTGTGACCCGCCGAGCCTTGCCGTAGGGAGGAGGGGACGATATGATCTGGATGTTTGTTAAGGAGGGGAAGTTTTGAACGCACGCTGGTTGTCGCAGATTGTGGCCGGTTTCGCAATGCTCTCGCTGCTTGCCGCCGCCGATTGGCCCCAATGGCGGGGTCCACGGCGCGATGGCAAATCCACAGAAACCGGTTTGCTCAAGGAGTGGCCTGAAAACGGACCGAAGCTGCTATGGCAGATTAAGGACATCGGCGATGGCTACTCGACACCCGCCGTGGTGGGATCAAGAATCTATGTGATGAGCAATCGCGGGATGGAAAGCGAATTCGTGCAGGCGCTCTCGGTGAGCGATGGCGCGCCTGTCTGGTCGGCCCAACTCGGCAGAGTGGGGAACCCCAAGCAGGAGCCGCCTTATCCGATGGCGCGCTCCACTCCAACCGTAGATGGGGATTTGCTGTACGCTCTCAGTTCCGACGGCGACCTCGCCTGCCTGCGAACCGCGACCGGGAAAATCGTTTGGCAGAAAAGCCTGCGCAGCGACTTCGGCGGCCGGCCCGGCAAATGGGCTTATTCCGAATCTCCCCTGATTGACGGAGATGTGCTGATTGTGACGCCCGGGGGGAGCGAAGCAACGGTGGCGGCGCTGAACAAGAAGACAGGAGCCCTCATCTGGAAATCGGCCGTGCCCGGCGGGGACGCGGCGGCTTATTCCTCGGCAGTGGCCGCGGACGCCGCCGGACGAAGGCAGTACATCCAATTTCTGGATAAAGGAGTGGTTGGCGTTGACGCAAAGACCGGTCAATTTTTGTGGCGGTATGACAAGACGAGTACCGGTCCCGCGAATATTGCGACACCGGTGGTGGACGGCAACTATGTGTACAGCACCAATGCCCGGCGCTTTGGCGGGGGGCTTGTCCAGTTGCACTCTACCCGGGGGGGAGTGAATGCCGAGGAGGTTTATTTCGAACGCGCCGCTCCCAATTCGCTCGGTGGACAGGTGCTGCTCGATGGATACCTATACGGCACGAACCCGGAGGGACCCGCCTGCGTCGAATTCCTTACCGGCAAGATCCAGTGGAAATCGGCGGGAGCCGGCCCCGGCTCGGTGCTGTACGTTGACGGCCGCCTGTACATCCATGGCGAAAACGGCGACATGCTGTTGCTGGAGGCGACGCCGGAAGCCTATCGCGAGAAGGGCCGGTTTACGCCGCCGCATCAACCGCAACGAATTCGCGCCAGGGAGATGGCCTGGGCTTACCCCGTAATCGCCAATGGCCGGCTATATATCCGCGATCTCGGAACGCTCTGGTGCTACGATGTCCGCTCGAAAAACTGAAGGCTGCGGCGCGCGCACTTCGACCAGCGGTAACTCTGCGCGCGCTCTTTTCCCCGCACCGCCATCTCCTCCAATAGGGAGCGCGAAGTAAGCAAACGCTCCAGAGCTTCGCGGATTTCCGTCACGCTCAAAGGATCCACCAACTCCGCCGCATCTCCGGTAATTTCCGGCAAAGCAGAAATGTTGGAAGTAAGCACTGGCACGCCGGCCGCCATGGCCTGCGCCACCGGAAATCCGAAGCCTTCGTACAGCGAAGGATACACAAACAACAAGGCGCCGGCGGTGAGCGCGGGGAGGGCATCCTCGGCCACGTAGCCCAGCATTCGCACGCCGGCGGCGCCGGCGCTCAGCCGCCGGGCCGTTTCCGGAGCCCATCCGGATGGCCCGGCAATCACCAACTCAAACTCTTCCCGCAAGGAAGGTTTCAACCCCAGCCATGCATCCAGCAGACGGTCCAAGTTCTTTCTCGGCTCAATGGTCCCTACAAATAAAACGTACGGCTTGCGGAGGCCGGCCAGTTCCTTTAGCTCCAGCACATCGCCCACGTTCACCTGAAAGAAGGAATCGCTTACCCCGGAATGAATCGTGACGATCCGTTCCTCGGGAATATCCAACAAGTCCATCGCATCCTGCCGCGTCGCCTCAGAAACGGCAATCAGTCCGTGGGCCCTTTTCAGAATGCGCTCGGCAAATCGCTGGTCGGCTTCGACATTGGCTTTAGTATGGAGTTCCGGCAGCTTCCAGCAGGTAAGATCGTGAACGGTGGCGGTGAGCAGCGCTTTCTTCGGGGCATGGTGGATCTGGTTCGACGCGTGGAAGATGTCCGCGCCCTCCAGACAGGCCTCCAGCGCCGGCGGTCCCCCAAGGTTCACTCCATACAGGATCGCTAATCGCGGATAGGTGGCCCACATCGGAAGCATGGAGCGATCGTGATCTAATTCCCCGGTCGTGCCAATAAAGGGAAACGCGCGGATATCGTCTTTTCCGGCAATCCGCCGCAGCGCATTCAGCCAGTGATAGGTGTAGCTCTTGACGCCGGCGCTGCGCAGCAGCAGCGATGTGGCATCCACAGCTATGCGCATCAGGGCTCCCCCAGCGGCAGATTGGTGTAGAGAAATTTTCCGCCGCTGGTCTTCACTTCATGCAGGAATTCCCGCCCGGCCAGTTTTTCCATACGGGGAACGGCAGGCCCTTCCACTAAAAGGTATCTGCGCCGCATGTCCTTCCACAACCGGGCGAATGCCTGGTCATCGATAAACACATTGGGCGCGCCGGGCGCATAGGAGCCGTACTCCAGGTTATTCACACGCCCGTTCAGCAGCAGCGCAGGCGTGTTGGCGTAAAAGAAGACCGAGGAGAAAGCGTAGTATTGGTTGTCCACGATCAACTCCCCGGCCGGGGCACGGACGTAAGCCGCCGCCAGTTCCCGCGAACCGAGATAAGGATCGAACTTTTCCAATGCCAGGCGGGCCGCGTGAAAAAACAGAACCATCATGCAGGCGATGGACAGATACGCCGCGCGCCCGTTCCGCGAAAGCGCCGCACCCAAAGTACCGATGACGAACGCCGCCCCAGCTACGAACAAAGGCAGACGTAAGTAGGCAAAGCTGGCGATGGTCAGGTCGCCCATATGTCCCAGCGACAGCGTGTAGGCATCCGGATTCTGTGTGAGCGCCCGGGAAATATCGCCTGGCGTGGGCATCCCCGAGACCCTAGCCAGAATTGCGAAAATGGCGATGGCCGCTATTCCCGCAACCGCCGCAATCATCAGACGGCCGCGGCGAATCCATACGTCATTGGCGGCCATGGCCGACGCCAACAGCAAAGCCAGCGCCGGATAACAGGGCATCGAATAGTATTCCTGGGTGGTGGATAGCGTAAAGAACGCCAGCAGAAATCCGGTCCAGCAAAGCGCCAGCAGCCGCGTCCGGCCGGCGCGGTCTACCGGACGGTAGCTGAGCTTCGCCACAGCCGGAAAGAAGGCGCTCCAGGGAAACAGCCAGAGTAGGTGAAACAGCCAGAACAGCGCCCGCGGCACGGTGTTGTAATCGCGCGGATGGCGCATGTTCAGGAACCGGAACACATGCTCATTCAGGAAATAGAACCAGAAGAACCCGTGATAATAGCCGGGCTCGCTCTTCATGGTGAAATCGAGGTACGGCGGGTTGCGCCAGGTGGCCAGCAGATGCCAGGGAGCAGCGATCGCCAGGATCACGCAGACTCCCGATAGAGGACGCAGCCTGCGCCATGTTTCCCTCAGGAAAAGCTGCCGGGTCACGGCCAGATAAACGAAAGCGGCGCCCACCGGAAACACAGCGGCAATCAAACCTTTCAGCAGGAGACCGGTTCCGATGCCGGCCGCGAGAACCGGCGGCCACACCCGCCCCCGCTCTTCCAGGCTGGCGAGGAAGGCCCACATGGCCACGGTGATGGTGAGGGTGAGGATCGCATCCGGTATTTGAATTCGGGTGAAAAGCCACAGTCCGATACAGGTAGAAAGAACCAGCCCCGCATACATGCCCGCGCGCGCATCGAAGGCCCAGGCGGCAAAACGCATTGTCACCCAGCACAGCAGCACCGTGCAACACGCAAGCGGGATGCGGGCCGCCCAGTCGTGGGGCCCGAATACACCCATCGAAACGGACATCATCCAATAAATCAGGGGCGATTTTTCCAGGTAGGCGGTGCCGTTGAGCCGGGCCGTCACCCAGTCTCCGGACTCCAGCATATTGCGCGCGATCTGCGCCTGCACCGCGTCCACATCGTCCATCAATCCCGGCGGACTGATAATGCAGCCGAGGAAAATCGCGCAAGCAAAAAATAAAACGATTAACTGCGGGCGGTCGCCCATGCCGATGATTCCTCGCGAGCCGGGGACGGCCTCACTTTCCACTTCTTCATCCAAAGAAAGAGGACCAGCAAGCCCCAGAGATGATAGCCGAAATTCCCCCGCCGCTCAAAATGAAGCTGCATCAGCCGGTTCACTTCCGGCCAATGAAATATGCCTGTTTCGCGAACCGCCCGCTCACTCACCGTATCGAGGAGAAACGGCTTCAATACACCGCGGAACCAATGATGCGCCGGGATGTCGAAGCCTTCCTTTTTCCGCTGAACAATGGAGCGCGGCAGCTTGTCCCGCATCAGTTCCCGCAGTACGTATTTCAAGCGCGGCCCGTTGATCTTGAGAGACTCGGGCAGCGCTGCCGCAAACTCCACGATGCGATGATCGAGAAACGGAGGCCGCACCTCCAGCGAGTGCGCCATGCTCATCCGGTCGCACTTATAGAGGATGTCTTCCGGTAAATAGCAAAGTTGATCCAGCCATAGAAAGCGGTTCAACAGGCCCATTTGGGCGGCGCCGGCAGGAAGCAGCCGGTTCAGATCCGGCCCGCCTGGCAATTCGCAAAGCCGACGTTTCCCTTCCCCGGTGAAGGTTCCGTTCCAGTACAAATGCGCTTCCGTAGGCGGCAGCAGCGACCCTTCGAGAAAGCGTTTCGCTTTATACTCCAGGCTGATTTTTTCATCCGAGGCCGGCCACCAACGCAACATGCCGAGGCCGGCACGCCGCAAAGCCGCCGGAAGGCGCCGGATGCGCACGGCGTAACGATCGGCGAGGTACGTCGCGTAGCCGCCAAACAATTCGTCGGCGCCCTCTCCGCTCAGCGCCACGGTCACATGGCGCCGGGTCATCTGGGAAAGGAACCACACCGGCAGCGCCCCGGCATCAGCGCTCGGCTCATCCGAATAATATGCCATCTGCCCGATGGCGCTGGTGAGGTTTTCCTCGGGATTCAAATCGAATTCGTGATGCTCGGCGCCGTACACTTGAGCGATCTCGCGGAAGTACGCGCTCTCGTCGAACTTGCGGCCGGCAAAGGAGACGGAGAAGGTCTTCAGCCGGGGGACTTCGCGTGCGGCGTAATGAAGAATTGTGGAGGAATCGAGCCCTCCGCTGGCCCAGACTCCCAGGGGCACGTCGGAGAGCAGATGCTCGCGCACGGAATCCCGCAGCAGGCCATCCAGCTCTTCCTTCGCCTCAGGCAGCGTCTTGCCGGCGTTCGGATGGAACGAAAGCGTCCAATAGGGTGCGGTCGAAACACGCCCGTCGCGCCATTCCAGCCAGCACCCCGGCTGCAGCTTTTCGATTCCTTCGATCAGCGTGCGTGGCTGCGGAATGTAATTCAGCGACAGGTAGTCGCTCAAGGCACGCACATCGAGCGTCCGCTCCACTTCGGGGTTATCGAGGATCGCCTTGAGCTCGGAGCCGAAATACAAATCGCGTCCCCGCCGCAGCAGGTAAAGCGGCTTGATGCCCATGCGGTCGCGCACCAGGATTAAGCGCCGCTGGGATTCCTTCCAGATCGCCGCCGCAAACATCCCGCGCAGTTTTGGAAAACAGCCGGTGTCCCATTGCAGAAAGGCGCGCAGCACAACTTCGGTGTCACAGCGGGTGCGAAAGCGGTGTCCCAGGCTCTCCAATTCCCGCCGCAGGGAGCCATGGTTATAGATCTCGCCGTTGAAAACGATGACGGCATCGCCGTCGTCGCTATGGATGGGCTGGTCACCGCCGGCGACATCGATAATGCTCAAACGCACGGCTCCCAAAGCTACCAGCGGAGATCGGAATGTCCCCTGCTGGTCGGGGCCCCGGTGGTGAATGGTACGCGTGATTTGCTCGATGCGTTCCGCGGAAGGAGAGTGATCCAGAGTGGTGTATCCGGCTATGCCGCACAAAGTTTTTAGTCCGATGAAGGGCGTCTAAAGCCAGCCCTACAGGGAGGATAGCATGATGCGGTAGACTACCAGACATGCGGGTTCTCGCCACATTCACGATGCTGTGTGTCATGTTGCTTTCCTCGGGTGCGCTCACCGCCCAGGCGAGCAAAGCCGATGACCGGATCTACGACCAGGTGAGACTCAAGCTCGCCAGCCATCCCGACGTAAAAGGGGGCGCCATTGAAGTGGAAGTTGTTGACGGAGTTGTGACGCTCAGCGGCAAGGTTCGCACCGAGCGCGCCCGAACCAAAGCGGAGAGCGTCGCTCATAAAGTAAAAGGCGTAAAGAAAGTCGTTAATAATCTGCAGGTAAATCCAACTTAGGGGAACGAGCCTCATGTCCAAGTACGAAGTCGGCAAGTCGGTGGAAGCAATGAAATTGAATAAGCGCACGGGAATTCCGCTGGTTGGACATCCCGTAACCATTCCTTACGGCGCGATACTCGACAATGTGGAAGAAGCTGGAGACTACTATAAATTCTCCTACCTGTCCGAGAACTATCAGATGAAGATGGACATCGTGCGCGGCGCTTTGCATAAGCTCAAGGCGCACGGCGAGGGGGCGGATGAGGCTGCGACGGGATCCGGATCTTCCTCTTCGCCGGCGGAAAGGCCACCTGATAAGCCAGCGCTCGTATTTGAAGCGCTGAGGATAAAGGGAGCGGGGCCGCTCTCGCGCGCGCGGGTACCGGGCGGATGGCTTGTGAGTGCGGGAACCGGGGTAGCGTTTGTTCCCGACGCCGGGCACGAATGGGACGGGACCTCTTACTCGTAGCTGAATGTACGCTCCCGAACATTTCCGATAATTTTGCGTTTTCGGAAAACGCCGGACCGCTCTGATCCGTCTTTCGAGTGAGGGCTCACTCATCATGAATGCTAGAACTCTCTTCTGCCTCACTCTGCCGTTGATGGGTTTGACTGGGTTCATCGGATGTAACCGTGGCGGCAACCCGGAAGCGGCGAATTTTCGGGCTGCGTCTGTGGTCTCCGCGGCGAGCCCCGCTCCTCATGAAATGCAAAGCTATGCGGACGTGGTGGATCGCGTCGCGCCGGCTGTCGTCACCGTCCGTTCGGCGAAACGGGCGCGGCCGGCGCAGCAGTTTCCGTTTCTCCTGGAACCGTTTATGCGGGAACGGCAAGGCGACCCGAGCCGGCGCGCTCCGCAAGGCGGGCGGGGACCGGTACAACGGGGTCTGGGCTCCGGCGTCATTATCAGCGCCGACGGTTATATCGTCACCAATCATCACGTGATCGATGGAGCCGATGAAATCAAGGTCGATATGATCAACCGGCAAACCTATAGCGCGAAACTGGTCGGTTCCGATGCGCCCAGCGATCTTGCGGTCCTGAAGATCGAAGCCAATCGCCTCCCTTTGCTCAGCCTCGCCGATTCCGATAAAGTTCGAGTGGGCGATATATGCCTGGCCGTGGGCAATCCTCTGGGGATCGGTGAAACAGTCACCGCGGGCATTGTCAGCGCCAAGGGAAGGTATACCGGTCTGAGTGACGGCAGCTTCGAGGATTTCCTGCAGACCGATGCGTCCATCAACCAGGGCAACTCGGGAGGCGCGCTCGTGAATACCCGGGGAGAACTGATTGGCATTAACAGCCAGATTCTTTCGCCCACGGGCGGCAACATCGGAATCGGGTTCGCGATTCCATCCAACATGACGCGCACCGTGGTGGATCAACTCACCAAGACCGGCAAAGTCAGGCGAGGAATGCTGGGCGTGGGTATCCAGTTGATTACTTCCGAGCTGGCGTCCAGCCTGGGCCTAACCGATGTTCGCGGAGTGCTGGTCAACTCGGTAGAGCCCGGCAGCCCGGCGGAGATCGCGGGATTGCGCACCGGCGACATCATCTCTACGGTGAACGGAACGCCCACGAACCATCCCAACACCCTTCGCAATCGCGTCGCCAGTACGCCGCCCGGCAGCGAGATTACACTAGGAATTCTTCGGGATGGCAAAGAACAGCAGCTCAAGGCGAGGGTGAAAGAGCTGGATGCGAAGGACAAGGCCCCGGCTTCATCCGGCGAAGGTCAATCCAACGGACGGGGCGGGCAACTGGGAATCAGCGTCGAACCTCTGACGCCGGAAATGGCCTCGCGCATGGGGCTGAAGAGCGGGACACAAGGTCTCCTGGTGACTTCGGTAGATCCCAACGGACCCGCCGCCGAGGCTGGCATCCAGGCTGAAGATGTGCTGTTAGAGGTGAATCGAACGCCGGTGAAATCCGTTACGGACGTGAAAGCGGCACTTGGAAAATCAGCCTCGCGGCCAGCCCTGTTGCTGGTAAACCGCGGCGGCCGCAGCGTGTTTCTTACAGTAAAGCCCCAGGGCTAGCTACTTCAGCGCGCGCTCGAAATTGCTGAAAAAATTCCGGATGATCATCTTCGAGGTGGCGTCGAGGAGACGCTGACCGATCGCGGCCATGGTCCCGCCAACCTGCACATCGCCCTCATAGGTGAGGGTTGTGGAATCGCCGGCCGCGGTCAGAGCAATGACGCCGGTACCCTTCATATGTCCGATCCGGCCTGCCCCATCAATGGTAATGCGGAAGCTTACCGGCCGGACAGCGTCCGTGATGCGCACCGTACCGGTGAAATCACCAGACAACGCAGCGACCGACACCTTCATCTTCATCTTGTACACGCTATCTTCGACGCGCACCAGTTCCTGGCACCCGGGCATGCAAGCCGCCAGAACGACGGGATCCAGTAGCAGATCATAAACCCGCTCCATCGCTCCCGCGATCGCCTGAGAACCTTGAACCTTCACGGACGCCTAGTACTCCGACCTTGCGGTTGCGATGGATAACGCACGGGCGGCGAAGACCCGTGCCAGGTGACAGCGGTATTCGGCCGAAGCGTGAATATCCGAATTCGCATCGATGCCGTCGGCGACCAACTGCGCGGCCTGGCGTATCTCTTCCGTGCTCGCCGAAGTTCCCTCCAGAGCCCGTTCCACATTGCCTGCGCGGTAAGCCTTGGGCCCGACCCCGGTGACGCCGACGCGAGCGCTCGTCACCTTCCCGCCGCTCCGTTGGATGCGGGCGGCGATGCCCACCAGAGCAAATCCGGAGGCAGTCTGGACACGCTTTTCGTAAGCCGTGCCGGTGCCGGCCGACTCGACCGGCACCCGCACCTGCGTAATCAACTCGCCTGGTTCCAGAGCCGTGGTGAAGGTGTCCACGAAGAAGTCGCCGGCCGAAAGGCTGCGTTGCCCACGGGCGCTGGTAACGATCAACTCGGTGTCCATAGCCAAAAGAGCGGCTGGATAATCCGCCGACGGATCGGCATGTGCAATGGCTCCCCCGATCGTCCCCCGATTGCGCACCTGCACATCGCCGATGCTCGCCGCGGCGGCAGCCAGCAAAGGACACACCTCGCGCACCAGCGGCGTCGATTCCAGTTCGTAATGGGTCACCATCGCGCCAATGGACAGGCGGCCACCTTCCACTTTGATGCTCCGCAACTCGGGCACTTGCCGGAGATCGATGAGAAGCTCGGGCGCCGCCAGCCGCATCTTCATCATGGGGATGAGGCTCATGCCACCCGCCAGCACCTTGGCGCGATCGTCGGACAAGGAACGCAGAACGTCCGCGAGCGACGGCGGAGACTGGTATTCAAACGCTTGTGCAATCATGCCCGGCCTCCCTGAATGGCGCGCCAGATCTTCTCGGGCGTCAGCGGCATATCCAGATGCCGGACGCCCAGGTGAGAGAGCGCGTCGACCACAGAATTTACGATCGCCGGCGGAGCGCCGATCGCCCCCGCTTCGCCGACGCCTTTCACTCCCAATGGATTCACCGGCGACGGTGTCTCTGTGTGGCTGGTCTCCATCCACGGCATCATCCCGGCCTTCGGAATGGTGTAGTCGGTAAACTCGCCTGTCAGTAATTGGCCAGAGTCGTCGTACACCGCCTCCTCCCACAGCGCCTGACTGATTCCCTGGGCGATTCCTCCGTGCACCTGACCCGCGACGATCAGCGGATTGATGAGCCTGCCGCAATCGTCCACCGCCACATAACGCCTGATTTTGACGCCGCCCGTCTCCGGATCGATCTCGGTAACCGCGATATGGGCCCCGAACGGGAAGGTAAAATTCTGCGGCTCCCAGTAGGTCGTAGCCGTGAGTCCCGGCTCGGTACCCGGGGGAAGTTTCATCGCGCGGTAGGATGTACCCGCAATCTCAGCGAGGGTTGCGGTCTTGCCGGTCTTATTGCAGGTGCAAACGCCGTCCACAAAGGAAACGTCGTCCGAGCCGAGCATGTTTTCGGCGTACTTGCACATCTTTTTCTTAATTTCTTCGATGGCGAGATACATGGCGGTCCCGCCTACGGCGGTGGCCCGCGATCCGAAGGTCCCGATGCCGTACTGCACCATCGCCGTGTCGCCATGCACGATCGTGACATCGTCCAACCCGACGCCGAGCTGATCCGCTGCGATCTGGGCGAACGTGGTCTCCTCGCCCTGTCCTTGCGGCTTAATGCCCGAATATACGGTCACCGCGCCTGAAGGCTCGATACGCACGGTGGCGCTTTCCCAACCGCCGGCGGGAGTAAACGGCGATGGACCAAAGGCAGAAATCTCCCCATAGGTCGAAATCCCGATGCCGAGGAGCTTGCCTTCCGTCCGACCCTGGCGCTGCTCTTCGCGTAGCGCCGTGTAGTCCACAGCATCCAAAGCCTGCTTCAGCACGCGCTCATAATTGCCGCTGTCGTAAACGAGGCCGGTGCCGGTCGCGAACGGAAATTCCTGCTTCTCGATGAAATTCTTAAAACGGATCTCCGCCGGATCCATGCCCAGCTCAGCGGCAAGCATGTCCACCATCCGTTCCACGCAATAGGTGGCTTCAGGACGCCCGGCGCCCCGGTAGGCGTCGGTGGGCACGATATTCGTAAATGCTCCCACGACTTCCGCACTGAAGGCTTTACAGCGGTAGAGGCCCGGAAGCATAAGCACGCTCAGAATGGGAATGATCGGCGTCAACAACTGTTGATAGGCGCCGACGTCCTGAATGATCTTTGCCCGGATTGCGAGAATCGTTCCGTCGCGTTGGGCCGCAATTTCGTAATAATCCACGTGACCGCGGCCTTGCACCGTGCTGAGGAAATGCTCCCGCCGGGTCTCGATCCATTTGACCGGCGCTCCGAGTTGCATCGCGACAAAGCACATCAGCGCCTCTTCGGCGTAAAAATCGGCTTTGCAGCCAAACCCCCCGCCTACCTCGGGCGCGATCACCCGCATTTTGCTCTCAGGGATGCCGAGCACGGCGGCCATGATCGAACGCAACAGATGCGGAATCTGCGTGGAAGTATAGAGCGTGACCGACTTCTCGCCCTTATGGTAATCCGCGACCATTCCCCGCGGCTCCATCGGACAGGCGACCAGGCGGGGGCTGACAATGCGCTGCTTCACCACCACCTCGGCCTGGGCGAATGCCTGGTCGGCATCCCCGTTGTGCTGGCGGTAGGTGAAGGCGACATTGTCCGGCCATTGTGGGTGCACGGCCGGTGCATCCGGCTCCAGCGCTTTCTCGGGATGGGCGACTGCTTCCCCGGGAACCCAGTCCACCTCTACGCGATCCACAGCGTCGCGGGCGATGTAGCGGTCGGTCGCAATGACGACTGCTACCGGGTGCCCCACGAAATAGACGCGATCCTGCGCGAGAATGGTATGTTCCGGGACGCGCAGACCGCTCAACGTGCCGGGCATCAGCATCACGTGGTCCCCGGTGAGCGCGCACGGGACGCAGCCTACCTTCTTCACGTCGGCGCCGGTGTAAACGGCGATCACTCCAGGTAGTTCGAGCGCCGCGGCCACGTTGATATTGGCGATCCCGGCGGCGGCGTACGGGCTGCGCAGGATGCAGGCATGATACATGCCGGGCAGTTTGATGTCGTCCACGTAGGTGGCCGTACCGGTGATCAGCCGCGGGTCTTCTTTCCGCTTGATTTTCTGACCTACCAGGGCCTTGGGTTTGGTGATAGCAGGGGCGGTCATCTTATTTCTCCCTTGCTCCGGCGGCAGCCGCGCGGACCGCGTTCACAATGTGTTGATACCCTGTACAGCGGCACAGGTTGCCTTCCAACCCGTGGCGGATTTCGTCGTCGCTGGGCGATGGATTCCGGTCGATCAGTTGTTTGGAGCTGATAATGATGCCGGGTGTGCAGTACCCGCATTGCAGCCCGTGTTCTTCCCAGAAGGCATTTTGCATGTAATGAAGCTCGGCGCCTTTTGCGAGCCCTTCGATGGTCACGATGTCCGCCCCGTCGCATTGCACGGCAAAGATGCTGCACGACTTTACCGCCTGCCCGTTTAGTAGAACGGTACAGGCGCCGCAAATAGAGGTTTCGCATCCAACGTGAGGTCCGGTGAGCCCCGCCGTTTCCCGCAGGAAGTGAATCAGGAGCAGCCGCGCTTCCACGCTAAAAGTACGTTTGGTTCCGTTCAGGGTCAAGGTGACTGGGTGTGTTTGCATTCGAACCCGCCTTTCTGTGCCGCTACGACCAGTCGGATTATTATACAGCTACCGCAACTGCTTCACGGGAATGTTGAATGCCACGGTATTCAACTCGCCTTGATTCTGGAATTGCATCCACACGCGATAGATTCCCACTCGCGGAAAGATCATGTTGAACTGGACCTTGGCGCCGCCATCGGCAATAAACGGATGGGTGTGGATGAGGTCGATCAGATCTTCGCTAGCGGCCAGCATGTGACCCCAGGCTCCCAGGTAAGGTTCGAGCTGAAACTCAGCGCCGTGAATGGGCTTCAACTGGACAAACAGCAGTGTCTTGAAGCCTGCCAGCGGTTCCGGTGGCTCCGTGATGAGCTCGGCCCGCAGGTTCACCCCTGGCTGTGGCAGCAGGTTGGCTTGAAGAGGGGCGTGCGGCGGCGGCGTACCCCGTACATACATCGTGCTCACATGCATCTGGGGCGTACCTCCGGCCGGATAGAAGTCGGCCGCCACGCGATAGGGGCCCGCCTTGGGCAGCACGGTACGGAATAGAAAATCGCCGTTGGGATGCGGCTCCGGATGCTCGTGGGCGAAATATTGGAGATCCTCACTCACCAGAAAGAGATGGAACAACTTCTCATGGACGAGTTCGAATTTTGTGACGATGGAATGGGTCTTCGGGTCTTCCACCCGCAAGGTCAGATCGAAGGCAGCGCCGGGCCGCGGCGCCCGGGGCGCCAGCGTCAGCAACACGGGGTACTCCAACGGATCGGCGATGCCTGCAACCAGCTTCATTCCGCAGCGCGGACACTTTCCTGGCTGTTTGGTGCGGATGTCCTTATCCATCGGACAGAGGAAATCGACGTCATCGGCAGCAGGCTGCTGGGCCAGCAGCGTCACAGCCAACGCGACAGCCAGAAGGCGCATCTAAACCTCGAAGGGCCATACGGCGGTCGTCGTATATCCGCCATCCACGGGAATCACCTGGCCTGTCACGTAATCGGAAGCGGCGCTGCTCAGGAACACCGCCACCGGCGCAATGTCCTCGGGGGTGCCTGTTCGGGGACTCGCCTGAGCGTTCTTCAACCACTGCTTCATCACCGGCGCTTCCCACATCTTGCGGTTCAAATCCGTGATGATGAACCCCGGAGCGATGCAATTCACCTGGATATTATGACGCCCCCACTCCGCGGCCAGGCTGCGCGTGAGACCGGCAAGCGCACTCTTGGAAATGGCGTACACGGTGACGTAAGGCAAGCCCAGCAGGGACATGAGGCTGCCAATCTGGATAATCTTGCCGCCGGCCCCGCGGTCCACCATTTTGGCGCCCACCAGTTGGGTGAGACGTACGATGCCATGCAGGTTGGTCTGCATGAGCTGCCCGTACTCCTCCGGCGTGTATTCCTGAAACCGTTTGCGTACGTTCGTGCCCGCCACGTTGACCAGGATGTCGACATCCGGCAATGCCGCGGCCACTTTCTCGATACCGTCAGGATCTGCCATGTCGAGCCTGAGGGCCTCCGCTTGCCCGCCGGGTTCCCGAAGCGCTTTGGCGTGCTGTTCCAGCTCAGGCAGCGAGCGAGCGGCAAGAATAACCCTCGCCCCGGCCGCGATCATACCTTGTGCGATGGCCAGCCCGATCCCGCGGCTTGCGCCGTTGATCAACGCGGTCTTGCCTGTTAAGGAAAAAGGATTGCTCATAGGTTCAGAACAATCTTAACAGTGCGGGTCAGAACTGATTTCGGCGAGCAAGCTCTGCAGGTCGCGACAAAATTTCTGGAAGCTCTTGGCACTTCTTGCAGCCGCCAAGTCAAATTGTTCGGTTAGCGCTGGTTGGTGGCGCGTTGGACTATAGGTTCCTCCTGATTTCATATTGCGAGCCAAATACTCTTTAGCCCCCCGAATCTTCTCAGGGTCGGCGGGGGGTGTAAAGTCCGAACGCAGCCCGGACTTTCCCGCCAAGGATTCCGCTGCCGCAAGAAACCACGCTTCATACTCTCTTGTTGCCAGCACGACACGTATGCGGACGTCCGGCCGGGCGCTGTTGGCTCTCCGCAGCAGCGCAGGCCCCAATACGCACGCTTGCTCGTCATCGGAATCCAGCAAAATCAGCATTCCGCTGTTTCGGGTAAGCCGATAGGAAAGTGCTTGCACTGCACGCTCAAGCTCACCCCCGCGAAGTAGAGCACTCCGCGCATGCATGGCAATGACGGGGCGCACGCTTATCGATGGGTCGATACCTGCCGCCACTCTGCGCAACAGGATTCGAACGGCACTCACTTCCCCTTTTCCCTCCACAATGCAACCCAGGGATACATCCATGCTTGGCTCGTGGTTCAGTGAGGTTCAACCGCCGAATGAGCCGAATTCAAATCCAAGAGACCTTGCCGCAACAACTCGCCAGCGGTATAAAGGTTTTCGCGGAGGATGCTCCGAGTGCCGGGGTCCAGGTTTGAAATATGCGATCCGCTATTATCGCGGTAAGCTGCCAGAATGTTGCCGTCGGAAAGACGGTCGTCATCCAGGAACTCAGGGCTGTGCGTAGTCACGATTAGCTGCTTCCATTGCGAAGCTTCCAAGAATGCGTCTCTGAGGACTCTTATTGCACCGGGATGAAGACCTGTCTCCGGCTCTTCGATCAGGAACGGCAGGTAGGGTTTTCCGGCGTCGGGCGGAGAGAACAAATCGATGAGCATGTCAGCAAGATAGACACTGCCATTGGACATGTGGCGCACTGAGAATGCGGCCGTCCCCCCGCCGTGAGTTCCTTCTATGAACTTCAGATAGGAGCGGCCGCTCTGAAGCACTCCAATTTCAAAATTTCGGAAGTTCGGCAAGACCGCCCGCATATATTCTTCGATGATCTCCAGACGATCGGGGGAGGATTCTTTCAGCCGGACGACTCGATCCGCGAAGGCTTCGAAGTCGCCGTCTATGGGGCGGAACCACGTATGTAGAATAGGCGGTATCGGACCGGTACTCTGCATTCCAACGATGCACTCGTAAAATTCTCTGAATTCCGGCAACCCGGAGGCCTGGACCAGATATAAGCGGTCGGAAGACCCGGCGGGCAGCAGAGTTGGCGTACCAGACGCCTCGCCAAACTTGACCTCAAACCTGGATGTCTCCCCGTTCGCATTCGTAACTTCACATTCCTCATTCTCAACCAGGAATGTGTGACTGGATTCGAAGCGAATCTTCAGGCTGTAAAAGCCTCGAAGTTCTCGCGCCACTCTCCAATCGAAGCGCAACTCCAGCGTCGACGGCAGCCGCGCTGGAGCAGGAACAATGTGAAGAGGCCCACCGGCGTACGAGACAGCCTTGTCCAAAGACTCTTTCAAACCATTCCTAAGGAACCGAACGCCGTCGATAAAGTTGGTCTTGCCCGATCCATTGGGACCGACGATGTAGGTGAGCGACTCTCCCAGTTGGACTTCGGAATCCAGAATGCTGCGAAAATTCCGGATTCCTACTCGCTCAATCGCAAATCGATCCTGCATAATACCAGTCTCTCATGGGCTCCAACCCGGGCTTCGCGTCTGGGACGCCTTCTCCAGCCATGTCCGCACTTCCCCCAGTTGCCGGAACCGATCGGAACGATCTTGAGGGCCGTTTGAGCTTAGCGATTTATACTTGAGCGCACAGGTGTGAAAATCGGGAATCACCCACCCATTCAGCCCATTCAATAGAATCAGTATTTTAGCCTATGGCGCGGGAAGTGCATTTCCCTGCCCCGTATGCGAGCCGCCCTCATCTTCCTCTCCTCCCTTCCACTGTTTTGCAACCAGGAGCCGGCGCTTAACGTCAACTCCCGGTACACGGTCGAAAGTATTGAACTGTCGGCGCGGGCGGAATCCAAGCTGAGCGGCTCCGTCAAGACGGAGATCCGGAAGCTGATCGGCGAGAAGTTCAACCAGGAGATGGTGGACAGAGTGGTCCAGCGGATTCGGAGGGAGTTGCGAGGGTACCGTGTGGTGCAGACCATTGCCAAAGGTTCGAAGCCGGAGAACATCCGGGTGATTCTGGACGTCATGCGGTCCAAGCGCGACGGAGAGGTGATCCTGCCGAGGCTTGTTTACAACTCCAAGGAGAATTTTTCCTTCGGAGCCGATGCCGCCTGGCAAAGCGACGGCCACCGGTTCTCCTTCGGCATCTTATCCGACAACGACCAGAGAATCGAGCGCTATTCCGGTATTCGCGGCGGCTACCGGCGGGAGGCCGCCGATGGGAAATTCCGCGGTGGTTTTGTGGTGGAGAGCTGGCGCTCGCAGTGGAACAGCGCCACTCTTACGGCACTCTCCAACCATCCGGAGGTTCCCGGTATCTATCGAACGCGGCTCAATGTGCAGCCTGAAATGAGCCTGGAAGTTCTTCGCGGAGTCACCGTGGGCGCAGGCGTCAGCGTTCAAAGATTTCAGACACAGTTTCCGGCCGCGCGAAACGAAAACTCCCATGCTGTGATTACATCTCTGCGCCTTGGTCATGGATGGGAGCAATCTAATTCCGGCAGACATTTGGTGGAAGCAGGGTACGCCCTACGCGCGGCCACCCGAGCTTTAGGCAGCGACTTCGCCTACGCCCGCCACGCCTTTGACGCCCGCTACCGCTATCACATTGGCAACGATACCGTGATGGCGGCCTTCGTTGGCGGCTATCTTAGCGGCCGGGCTCCGCTGTTTGACCGCTTCCTGCTAGGCAACAGCGTGACGCTGCGTGGCTACAACAAATATGATGTTGCCCCGGTGGGGGGGAGCCGGATGGTCCACGGTTCGCTCGATTACCGCCACTCCTGGGCCCGGGTTGTGTACGACACGGGCGTAATTTACGACCGGAGCGGGGAACAGAAAGTGAGGCATTCGCTGGCCGCCGGATTCACTACCGGCCACCGCGGGGACAGTCTTTCTTTACTCATCGCCTTTCCGCTGAAGGAAGGCCGCATGGAGCCAATCTTTATTCTGGGGATGAATTTCTGATTCACGGCAAGTATCCCGGGGTCCGGTTGAATCCGGCGCGCTGGGCGCCGCGGATTGCTGCCGGTGTCGCGTGTCTTTGCTCGCTGCTTCCCGGACAAGAGCTGCGGGTCGCCTGGGATACAAAGGAATTGAGAGTTGCGGCTCCGAAACTCCATTTCCTCAACGGGAAGACCGTGGATGCCGTGCGTAGCGGACGCGCCATCGCGCTTGATTTCCAGTTCAGCATCATGGCCGGCACGCTGGTGCTGAAGCGCGCGCTGGAGCGCTTTGTAATCAGCTACGATTTGTGGGAGGAGAAGTACGCCGTGACGCGGCTTGGCGTCCGCAAGGCACAATCGAACCTGACACAAGAGAAGGCGGAAGCGTGGTGCCTGGAGAATCTTTCGGTGGCCACGGACGGTGTTTCCGCCGACCGGCTGGTCACGGTGAACCTCGAGATTCGCGAGCATCGTCCCGAGGCCATCGCTACCATATTGACTGAACCGGGCATTAGTTTATACGGTTTGATTGAGATTTTCAGCCGTCCTGCTCGTTCCGAACAGCTGAAATGGAGACTGCAAAGCGGCCCCATCCGTCTGCATGACGTGCGGAACAACGGCTCGTGAGCCTATGAACCGACTGCGCAACCGGCTGCTACTCGCGTTCCTGCTGGCCACGCTGGGCCCTCTTATCCTCACGCTCTGGGTGACCGCTTCGCTGGTGGAACGCAGTCTGTCGCTCTCCTCGACGCGGGAAATCGATGAGCTGTCGAAAGCGCTCAAGGCGACCGGACGGGAATACTACCTGCTCTCGCGCGAGGTTCTTCGCACGGGGGCGGACACGGGCCGTGTTAAGCCGGAGCGTCTCGCGTTACCGCAGAAGAAAACATGGCCCCCGGAAGTCAGTGCTTTTTGGGAAAGCCAGGAGGCCGGGCGTTTCTTCGTGGCCGGGGAAAAAGGGAATCGTCTCGACCTGCTTGTGCGGCGCGAAGATGGAGTATGGCGTTACACCCGTCCCTTGGGGGCCGTGGAGATGGGTAAGGTGGCCGAGTTGTATGCGGAGGCGCAGGAACGGGTGGAACTTGCCCGGACACGCGACTTTCGGCGCGGTTTCCGCTACACCCTGCTGCTGGTGGCGGCGGCGGGAGGGGTGGTCACGGTCGTCATCCTGATTTTCTTTGCGTATCGAATTTCGCGGCCGGTGCAGAAGCTTACCGATGCCCTGCAGCGTCTTGCTTCCGGAGACATGAACGTACGCGTCCCGAATATGCGGAGAGATGAGATCGGCGCCGCGCTCGATGCCTTTAACCATATGGCCGGACAGTTGCAATTGAGCCGGGAGCGGCTGATCCTGCTCACAAGGCTTTCCAGCTGGCAGGCATTGGGCAGGAAAATGGCGCATGAAGTGAAGAACTCGCTGACGCCCATCCGGCTCACGGTGGAGGAGATGGCTGCCCGCAACCCGGCCGGCTTTGAACAGGCGGCGGCAATCATTGTGGATGAAGTGACGAGGCTCGAACGGAGGGTGCGGGCCTTTAGCGAACTGGCGGCTGAGCCTCCCGTTTATCTTTCCGAGTTCGACATGAACGTGGCGGTGGAAGAGCGCATCGGCTTTCTGCGCGCCGCCCATCCGGATGTCATTTATGAGGTACGGCTCGCGCCGGGGCGGCCGCGCGCGCGAGCCGATGAGGATCTGGTGCGCGGCATTCTCACGAATCTGCTCGAGAATGCGGCCGAAGCCGCCGGAGCCGGTGGGGTCGTGTTGGCCAGAACGCGGATCGAACAGCAGAAGATGATCGTGGAAATACATGATTCGGGTCCCGGCCTCAGCCTTCATGCCCGCGAGACGCTGTTTCAACCCACCATTTCCTTCAAGAAAACCGGCATGGGACTGGGACTTTCCATCGCGCGCAAGAGCGCGCTGCTCTCCGGTGGGGACATCGAATCGATTCCGGGTGAACTGGGCGGAGCGGCGTTTCGGGTAGCGATGGAATTGGCTGGGCCGGCGGAATGGGTGGCATCAGAAACGGCGGAAACATGGGCGCGAAGCGCATCCTGATCGTAGACGACGAAGAAAACATCGGAAAATCGTTGCAATGGATTCTCGAAGGGGAAGGTTATACCGTCAACCTTTGCCGCACGGCCGGGGATTTCAATGAACGCGACGGCCGCGTCGATCTCTATCTGCTGGACGTGCGGCTACCGGACGGCAGCGGCATCGACCTGTTGCGCCGCCTCCGCGCCCAGGCCAGCATCGCGCCGGTGATTATGATCAGCGGCCACGGCACCATCGCCGATGCCGTCGAAGCGGTGAAGATCGGCGCTTATGATTTTCTGGAGAAACCGCTGGGGCGCGAGCGCGTGCTGATTGCCGTAAAGCGGGCACTCGAACAGAACACGCTGCGGCGTGAAAATGAAGTGCTGAAGGAAATGGTGGGCGAAGGGCCGCGAATGATCGGCGATTCGGCGGTGTTCCGCGCCACTGTGGAGCAAGCCACGATGGCGGCGCGTTCCGACGCGCGAGTGCTGCTGGCAGGAGAATCGGGAACCGGAAAAGAACTGCTGGCGGCGCACATCCACCAGCAGAGCCCGTTCGCTTCGGGTCCGTTTGTAAAAGTAAACTGCGCCGCCATTCCCAATGAACTGATTGAAAGTGAGCTGTGCGGTCATGAAAAAGGGGCCTTCACGGGCGCCACCACGCCACGCCGCGGAAAGTTTGAACTGGCCGACGGAGGCACTCTGTTCATGGATGAAGTGGGGGATCTGCATCCCTCTTCGCAGGCCAAGCTATTGCGGGTACTGCAGGAAGGGGAATTTCATCGAGTAGGCGGCGAGAAAGCGCTGCGCGTTTCGGTGAGAGTGGTATCGGCCACCAACCGCAACCTGGAAGACATGGTGCAGAAGGAAAAGTTCCGCGAGGATCTCTACTACCGTCTGTGCGTGGTACCAATCCGGCTGCCGGCGTTACGCGAGCGGCCGTCGGACATCCACGCCTTAGCCGAATATTTCCTGGACGAATTCTGCCGCCGCAACAATTTCCGTTCGAAGACGCTGGAAGATGAAACGCTCGACTGGCTCGCCGGCTACCACTGGCCCGGAAACGCCCGCGAGCTGAGGAATGCCGTCGAGCGCATGGCGATCCTCACTCCTCAAGACTCCATCGGAGTGTCAGCCATCCCGGTGGAGATTCGCATGGGTCGCGACGCCGGCCCAAAATCTTCGTTACAGGAAGCACGGGAATCGGCCGAAAGAGGCCACGTGCGGCGCGCGCTCGACCAGGCCGACTGGAACGTCTCCGCCGCCGCCCGGACGCTGGGGATGGAACGAACCAACCTGCATAAAAAAATGAAAAGCCTCGGACTCCGGCGCGACAGCCCCTAACCATAGAATCGCGGCGGTCCTGGCTGAACCGCCCATGTTATGGTGAATAGAAGTGTCGTCGCCGCCGCTGAATTTTAAGGTTCAACAATACGAAGGGCCGCTGGACCTGCTGCTGGACCTGATCCGCAAGCAGCAAATCAACATCTACGACATCCCGATCGCCGAAATCACCTCGCAGTATCTGTCGTATATGCATCAGGCCGCGGAACTGGACCTGGAGCTCGGCGCCGAATTTATCTTCATGGCGGCGACCCTCATCCATATCAAAAGCCGGATGCTGTTGCCGCGGGATCCCGAGCTTGAGAAGATCTCTCCGGAAGAAGACTTGCGCAAGGATCTGGTGGACCGGCTGCTGGAGCATGAGCGCTTCAAGAATGCCGCCGAGATGCTGCAACAGAAGAGGATGCTGGAAGAAGCGGTGTGGAGCAATCCGCAGATCCATCAATTCCAGGCGGAAGAGGAGAACCCCGGTCTCGCTGTCTCGCTCTTTGATCTGGTGAAGGTTTTTCAGGACGTCCTGGAGAGGGCCAAGAGCCGGCCGGTCTATCACGTCGAGCGCGAGGACGTGACCGTCCCGGAGATGATCCAGTACATGAAAACCATGCTGGACGACAAACCAAAAGGACATCGCTTTTCTACGCGCGTGCTTTTTGAGGGCCAACGCAGCCGGCGGGCGATCATCTGTCTTTTTCTCGCCTTACTCGAACTCGTAAAGCGGCAGGCCATAACCCTGCAGCAGGGGGAGTTATACGGCGACATCGACATCTCCAAGGAACGCCCCGTAGACGAGGCGTTCCTTAATGAGGAGTCCCTCGATAAACTCGAGGAAGAATATAAGTAGTGAGAAGTCGAGCGAAGTGATTACCCAAGAAGAACAAGAAACTACGAATGCCGCGTCTGAGCCGGGGCCCGATCCTGTTGTCCCGGTGACCGATCCGCCGGCCGAACCTCAGCCGGAAACGGACCCGCCGCCTCATCCACTGCCCGAGATCGATCCGGTCCCGCACCCGGAGCCGAACGTCGATCCCCTTCCCGATCCGGAGCCGGAACCCCGGGCCGCGGCCGCAGCCGATGATCCGGCCGGGGAGAAGCTCGAGCCGGAAGCGCAGCAGGAAATGGGCGCTCAGGAGCTATTGGGCGGCGATGTCGAAGAGCAGGCATCCTTTGAATCTTCCGAAGAATCCGATCTGAGGGCAGTGGTGGAGGCCCTCATCTACGTCACCGAAGACCCGCTCACGCTCGATCAGATTGTCAGCGCGCTCGAACAGCCCAGGGAACGCATCGTCGAAGTGCTGGATTTTCTGATCGCCGAGGGGGCCAAACCCGAGCGCGGCCTCGCCATCCGGGAAGTTGCCGGCGGGTACAAGATGGGCACCAAGCCTGAGCACCACGATGCCATTCGCACGTTTGTTAAAAAGCTGAAACCACCCTTAAAGCTTTCCATGGCGGCGCTCGAGACACTGGCGGTCGTCGCTTACAAGCAGCCCATTACTTCCCCCGAAATCATGGACATTCGCGGCGTTCAGGGAGCCGGCGTGCTGAAGACGCTGCTCGATCGAAAGCTGATCGCGCCCGCCGGTCGAAAAAACGTGGTCGGCAAGCCGGTTCTCTACAAAACGACCAAAGATTTTCTGGTACAGTTCGGGTTGAAGGATTTGGCGGAACTTCCGACTCTCAAGGAGTTTGAAGAGCTGCGGCGCCTTGCTTTCAGCGATACGGAGGAAGTACCGCCCGCATCTGAACCTGAGCCTCAGCCCAAAACTGAGCCGGATCCGGCCGGTTGAATGCCGATTGAACGAATACAGAAAATCCTTTCCCGTGCCGGCGTAAGCAGCCGTCGCAAGGCCGAGGAGTTGATTGTGGCGGGGCAGGTTACGATCAACGGCCAAGTGGTCACCGAACTTGGTTCCAAGGCCGACCTGGATGTGGATCACATCAAGGTCAAGGGAAAGTTAATCCGGCCGCCGAAGAACCTGATTTATCTGATGATGAACAAGCCGCGCGGATGTGTCACGACCACATCCGACCCCGAGGGCCGGGAAACCGTGATGGACCTGCTGCGAGGCGTCAAGGAACGCGTGTATCCGGTGGGGCGGCTCGATTACGATAGCGAAGGCCTGTTGCTATTTACCAATGACGGGGACTTTGCGAATGTGATCGCGCACGCCAAAACCGAGGTTGCCAAGATCTATGTCGTGAAGACCAAGGGGCAACTGGCGCCGGAGCAGGAAGCCATCTTCCGGGAGGGCGTTCCCGTTCACGGGCGCCGCACCGCCCCGGCGGGCTTGAAACTTCTTCAGCGTTCAGAGAATCCATGGTATGAAGTGCGTTTGATCGAAGGGCGGCAGAATCAGATCAAATTGATGTTCCGCCATTTCGGACTGCTGGTGGAGAAACTGCGCCGGGTGAAGATAGGGCCGCTGGATCTGGGATCGCTGAAACCCGGGAAGTTTCGTCATCTGAAGCCGGAAGAAGTGGCGCGGTTCCAGCGTCAACTGAAACGTTCCCCGTCCAAGGGATTGCGCAAGACCAGGAAGTCAGAGTGAGGTTTCGGTGACCATTTCCGAGTTGCTTCAACAAAGCCGGACGATCGCGGTGGTGGGATTGTCCGGCAGCCGCTTCCGGCCGAGCTACGGCGTATCCCAGTACATGCAGGAACAGGGGTACCGCATCATTCCCGTGAATCCGGCGGAGACCGAAGTACTCGGGGAAAAGTGCTACCCGTCGCTCGAGGCCATTCCGGAAAAAATCGACATCGTCAATATTTTCCGGCGCAGCGAATTTGTGCCCCCGATTGTCGAATCGGCCATCCGCATCGGGGCAAAAGCGGTGTGGATGCAAGAGGATGTCGTTCACGAGGGTGCCGCTCAAAAAGCGCGTGAGGCCGGGTTGGAGGTGGTGATGGACCGCTGCATTCTCAAAGACCATCGCAATATTGCTTATTAAGTGTCCGGCCTTACTGAGAATCGGTGGAACTTCTCTCCTCGCGGTATCGTTATAGATGACGGAGAGCGATATGCAACCCTTTCGAACCTTTTTGCTTACTCTTGCGGCCGCTTGCCTGGCCTTTGCGGCGGACCCCGCCCTGCTTCGCATGGTCCCTCCCGATGCCGCATTTATCGCCGGCATTCATGCGGACCAGGTGAAGACCAGCCGCTTTGGACAGTTCCTGTTGGATCAGCTCAAAAGCGAAGAGGCGAGCATGAACAAGTTCATCTCCGCCACCGGTTTTGATCCGCGCCGCGACGTGGCGGAACTGATCGTCGCCTCCACCGATGTAAGGGGAAAAAGACAAGGGAAGACGCTGGTGATCGCGCGGGGACGTTTCGACGCCGCCCGCATCCAGAGTTTCGCGCGTCTGGAAGGTTCGGCCACCATGACGTATCAGGGCATCAGTATCTGGACAAAAGGCCATGACGAAGCCCATAGTTTCGCCATTCTCGACGAGTCTACGGCGGTCGCGGGAGATACGGGATCTTTAAAATTCGCCGTGGATCATCGAGACGGAGCCACGGCGCTCGACGCCAAACTGGTCACAAAGATCACCGATCTCAGTCTGCGCTACGACGCCTGGATGGTTTCGGCAACGCTCGACCGCCTGGCCGACGATATCGCCAGTCCGCAGCTGGAGGGAGCAATGCAAGGCAATCTTTTTAAGGCCATGGACAGCGTGGTGGGCGGCGTGCGCTTTGGAGCCAATATTGAAGTGATGGCCGAAGCACAGATGCGTTCGGAGAAAGATGCCTCATCCCTGGTCGATGTGGTGCGCTTTCTGGGCGGCATGTTGCAAATGAACTCCGGGAATAACGATCCCCGGTCGACGGAACTGATGAGCCTGATCGAAAAGATGGACCTGAAAGCGACCGGCAATCAATTCCGCATGTCGCTCATGATCCCTGAGGACATGATTGAGAAGCTGGTCAAGCCCGCCAGCAAAAAAATCTAATCCCGTCCACCCCCGTGACACCGGGAATTCCTTCCACTACAATTTTGGGGAGGATTCCCGAATGTTCACCACGGTACGCCTGCTGGGATTTGCAATTGTCATTCTGACCGCCTCCGCTCAAGGGCCAGCCCCTAAGGCAGTGACTCCTAAGTTCAAAGCGATTTGGGAGCCGGTGCCGTTTAACAAGGATGTCGCGCTGAACGCGATTGCCTGCGTGGGTCCCGAAACCTGTTGGGTGGTGGGCGATAAATCCACCATCCTGATGACGGCCGATGGCGGGAAAACATGGCAGGTCCAGCTTGGCGGCGACCCCGAATCGAGCGACGATGCGCTGAAGAAAATTTTCTTCCTGGATGCCAAAAACGGCTGGGCGATGACAGGTGGGGGCAAGATTCTCGGGACAAAAGACGGCGCCACCTGGGCCGAGCTATCCAAAGTAAGCGGCACCGCCAAGGGCGTATGGTTCCAGACTCCGCAAAGCGGATTGGAGATTGAGAACTCCGACTCAACGACCCACTCGACGCTTCGTCGCAGCGAAGATGGCGGCAAGACTTGGAAGAGCATCAGCAGGTGCACGGTAGACACCACTGTGGGAGGTTTGCCCCGCAAGCTGGGCTGCGTCATGGGGACCGCCCAGTTCTTATCCCCCACCGTGGGATTCGCGGGCGGCGGGGCCGAAGTCAGCATGGCGTCGCGAGTAGCCGCCTTCGGCAAAACCACCGACGCGGGACAGACTTGGACGATGTCGGTAATCCCGGAAACCAAGTATTCGATCACGGACGTGTCCTTCTGGACAGAAAAAGACGGGATCGTGGTGCTGAGTAGGGGCGAAGAGATCTACTGGACCGCGGATGGGGGCGGCACCTGGACAAGGTCCGTGAAGCAGCGCCAGTGGCCCAGCCTATACGGTGTCGGGGAGGGCAAAATCATCGTCGGCGTAGGCGAGGATGGCGGGATCGGTTACTCTTTCAACGGCGCGCGCAGCTTCACTTCCAGGCCGTTCAAGGTGCCGGCCCGGATATACGACGTGACGTTTCCGGACGCCCGCCACGGTTATCTGGTCGGCCAACACGCCATGGTGTACCGCTACCGGATCGTACCCATTGATTACACGAGCGCGGGAATGATTGCGGCTATGGCCCCCTAGATCCACGGATCGCCGGCGTTACAGGCCGGGCGCTCCGATTCCTCGATTGGCGGATCGTTGATGGCCGCGTGGCGATGCATCAACCCGGTGTCCGCAAATTCCCAGTTCCGAAGGATCCGCGAGCCATTGCCCGATGCGTCACGTGACTCGTAAGTGAAGCGAACCGCATTCTGTTTTCATGAAAGGCCCAGAGTTCTTCGATCAACCGGGAATCCAGCTCCTTCGCCCAATTCCGGCTGGGGAAAATATAATTTTCTCCCTGCCGGTGAGGAATTCGGAGCGGTGCCTGTCATCGAGGAGTACCACCGGCCGTCCGCTCAGGAGCGGATGTTGACCCGGGAATCGCCGCCGCAGCGCACCGTGCAATGCCGGGCGGCAATGAATCGCTGTTCTTCCACCTGGCTGCGACGTTCTGGACCATGGCAGGATCTCCCAATCTCAAGCACCGGCAACAATTGTCTCGATCGTTCGACCCTGAAACAACCCTGATTCGATGACACCGACGATGGACTTGATACTCTGCTCCAGGCCTGGGGCTATCTCCTTAAACCGGACATCCAGAATAATATTTCCATTTTCTGTAATGACGGGCCCGTCTTTCTTGACGCCGAGTCGCAGCTGAATTTCGGATGCGCCCAGTTCGGTCAGATGTGCGTTTACAAGGTTGATGGCCTCGGGATGGATCTCAATGGGAATGGCAAAACGCTCGCCAAGTTTGGAAACAAGTTTCGACCGATCCACCAGTATGAATGTCCGCGGGGAGCTGTCAATCAGTAGCTTTTCGCGAAACATCGCCCCCCCCCGGCCCTTGATCAAATCTCCCTTCGGATCCACCTCATCCGCACCGTCGAAAACCCAATCGGGCTTCAGTTCAATGAGGGATGCGGTGGGTATTCCGAGCGCGGAGCAGGCGAAGGCAATCTCGAAGGAAGTCGGTATCGCGATACAGGAAATCCGCTGCTCCCTCAGGCGCGCTCCTATGGCTTGAACCGCCAGCAGTGACGTGGACCCGGACCCAAAACCGATCACGTCACGATCTTTCACCTCACCAGCGATTCTATTCGCAACCTCTTGCTTGGCCTCGAGATTTGTAATGGGCTGCGATCGTTCAAGGAGAGCAGCAAGATTGTGATGCCATCTCACCCGTCAGCCTCCGCGCCGGAATGCAACAATCCATGGGCCCGCATGCTTTGTATGGCGATTATATATCTTCGAAGGGAATGCCCGCTAATGGATAATGGTAGAAATTCCATGAATGTGTTGTCCGAAGATCTCATCGAGCTGCAGCGATTGGCATTCCGCTATTTTGTAGACTATACGAACAGCGGAAACGGACTTGTGGCGGACAATACAAGCGAGGTTTCGCCTTGCAGTATTGCGGCTACGGGGCTGGGCTTGAGCTGTCATCCCATTGCGGTGGCGAATGGTTGGCTGAAACGCGAGGATGCGGCCGAACGCGTTCTGACCGCGCTGCGGTTCTTTGAGAACAGTCCACAAGGACCCGAGCCGGACGTGACGGGCTACAAGGGATTCTACTACCACTTTCTGGAAATGAAAGACGGCCGTCGCGCCGGGATGTGTGAGCTTTCCACCGTCGACAGCGCTTTTCTGCTGGCGGGGATGCTTGCGGCGGCCACGTTCTTTGACGCGCAGGCGCCGGCCGAGCGGGAAATCCGCGAAACCGCCGACGCACTCTTCCGGCGCGCCGACTGGCAATGGGCGCTCTACGGTGTTCCCTGCAACGCAAATGGCTGGCCGACGCAGACTGTGGGAGACGTGACGATCATCCACGGCGGGTCGCCCGAGAACGGATTCCTCAGCCATCGATACCAAGGGTACGATGAATCGCTGCTGATGCATGTGCTCGGCTTTGGCTCCTCCACCTTTCCGCTGCCTCCGGAGTGCTACCGGGCATGGCAGAAGACGTTCGAGTGGCGAAAGCAGTACGGGATCGAATACCTCCACAAGGGCCCGCTGTTCATTCACCAGCTCAGTCACTGTTGGCTCGATTTTCAGGGCATTCGCGATGGCTTCATGCAGTCAAAAGGGCTCGATTATTTCGAGAACACCCGCCGGGCTGTGAGCGTGCAGCAAAGGTATGCACAGGAAAATCCCCAAAGGTTCAGCGGATACGGGCCGCACTGCTGGGGTTTGAGCGCCAGCGACGGTCCGGGACCGGAGACGAAAAAGGTAGACAAAGAGGATCGGGAATTTTGGATGTATAAGGCCCGGGGTGTACCCGAGGGGCCTGACGACGGCACGCTTGCTCCGGGCGCGGTCGCGGCCTCGCTTCCGTTTGCGCCGGAGCTAGTCCCTGAGACCCTTCGAGAGATGGTGCGCGCATACCCCGGCTTGCGTAGCGAGTACGGCCTGCGCGCCAGTCTGAATCCAACATTTGGCGACTGGATCAGCCCTCTCAACTACGGCTTAGATCAGGGGCCGATCGTCATAATGATCGAGAATCAGCGGACTGGTCTTTTGTGGAAACTCATGCGTCAATGCCCGTACATCTGGCGCGGATTGCGGCAGGCCGGCTTCACCGGCGGATGGCTGGAATCAGAATGCGAGCCGCCCTGTTCGCAGGCCGTCGAAGGGCGCTGGCGCGAGCTGGGCACGCCATTCAGCAAGTTGTCCGAGAGCGCAACGCGCGGGCAACCGGCGCAGCAGTATTCGGGGGCAACGATGCTGGCGGCACGAATTCACTCCTACGGCGACCCGGCCGGTGTCAAACTCGGGCAGGCTCCCCGGCCCGAGCCAGGGCGCGGGCAAGTTCTCATCCGCGTGAAAGCAGCGGGCGTGAACCCGTTGGACTGGATGGCCGCCGAGGGCAAGGCCCGCTCGTGGCTCGACCACCGGCTTCCGCTGACGTTGGGCTGGGAACTGTCGGGAATCGTCGAGAAGCTGGGTACGGATGTGAAACGGCTTCAGTCCGGCGATGAGGTTTTCGGTATGATCGACCTCCGGGGCGACGGCACGTACGCCGAATTTGCCGTTGGCGAAGAGAATGGCTTGGCCATGAAGCCCGGGAAACTCGATTTTGCCGCCGCGGCGGCGGTACCCGTGAGCGCGCTGACAGCGCATCAGGCACTATTTGACACGGGCGAACTGCGCGCGGGGCAGACGGTTCTCATCCACGCCGCCGCCGGCGGAGTCGGGTCCATGGCGGTACAACTCGCAAAGGTGCGGGGCGCACGGGTATGCGGTACGGCGTCCGGCGTCGA
>DATLCW010000349.1:0-35008 GCA_035526195.1 Bryobacteraceae bacterium | reverse complement strand
GCATTTCAAATCTCCCTCGATCAGCGGCGCTTCCACCAGACGCTGAGTCCGGCTCCGATCACCAGCAGCGGCAGAATGAAGACGCTCGAGTAAAGCACGAAACGCATCTGCGCGCGGCTGATCGTAAGCCGCCGGTCCATCGGGTCTTTCGGCCGGATGGAAATCAGATCCTCATCGGCGGAGAGCCAGTTGAGAATGTTCATCGCCAGGTCCCGGTTGCCGTTGAATCCCAGAATATTGTTGGCCATGAAACTCGACGAGCCGACAGCCACAAAGCGGGGCTTGGCCTGTTCCGCCGCTCCCGCCAGATTCACCGTTCCGGCCGCCGCCAGCGTGAACGGACCCTTCTTGTCCTTTCCCGGATTCAACTTGATTTCCGGCGAGGCCAGGTTTTCCGTCGCGTAGCTGTTGGCGGAAGTCGCGAACAGTTTTTCCGGTGTGATGTTGTTTACCGGTTTTACTTCCAGCGAGCGTGCCAGAGGAAATGCGGTGGCGCTTTCTTTCATGTCGCGCACGATGACATGGCTTTCATAGGCTGTCACAAGCGGCACCACCTCGCTCAAGCCAAACAACGAGCCTACGCCGCTGGTATCGAGGATCAGGTTTTTTTGCACCGTCACTCCCCAGCTTTCCAACAGCTTCACCAGCGGTTCATTGTCGGAGATCGTTTCCTTACCCACCTGCATAGGCGGATCGAGGGCGATCAGAACCTTGCCGCCGTTCTTGAAGTACGTGCTGATGCCCTCCACCGCCGCCGCCGTATAGTCAAAACGCGGCCCCCCAATGATGAGGATGGTACACTCTTTCGGAACTTGCGGCGATTCAATCAGCTTGATGGAGCGGGTCTTGTAATTGTTCTTTTCCACGAGCTCTTTCAAGCGGCTGTAGCCGCTGCGCTCGCTGTTGTCGAAGCCGTGCTCCCCGGAGCCGGTAACGGAACATACCAGCCGCTCGCCGGTTTTCAGCACGCGAATCAGCGCACTGGTCACTTCCTCTTCGGTCAGACTGCGCGCTTCCTCCCGCTTGGCGCCCGACTCGATGTAAGTTGTGCCGGCCGTGCGGACTCCGTACGCCTTCGCGATCTGCGGCTTCTTGTCCGGATCCACATACTCGACAGTCAGTTTGGCCGAAAGAATGTCGTACCGGTCCAGTAGATCCTTGGCGCGTTGAAAGCCCGAGGTGTTGTCAAAGTAAATGATCTTGACGTCGTTCTTCAGACCCTTCACGACCTTGGTCGTCTGATCGGCAAGGCTGAATCGTTTATTCGAAGTGAAGTCGTAAGTCTTCACGTACCGGTTCGCAAGCCAGTTCGCCGCGCCCAGCACCCCAAGAATCACGAGAATGTAGACGGTAAGATAGGCCGAATACTGCGTCTGACGGGTTTTCATCCAGCTTTTCTGCATCGTTAAGCCCTCCACCGCAAAGATTCCATCGAGCGTGTGGCCAGAAACAGCCCGAAGAAGGTCATCGAAATGTAGAAAAGAATGTCTTTGCTGTCGATCACGCCTTTGGCGAAGCTCTCAAAATGCTGGGTAACGGAAAGGTAAGAAAATATCTTGCCCATCGTCGATGGTTCAAACGCCGTGATCCAATCGAGCACCCACAACATCAGGCAGATCGCAAAGGTTCCCGCGCCGGCGATGATCTGGTTTCTCGTCGTGCTGGAGATGAACGTGCCAATCGCCAGCAGCGCCGAACCCTGCAGCAGAAGACCCAGATAGCTGATGAGGATGGGCATGCCTTCCGGTTTGCCGTAAAGGAAGAGGATGGCCATATCGAGCGCCGAAACGGCCAGAATCGAAGCGTAAAGGATCACCGCCGCCAGCCATTTCCCGGCAATAATGTCGAAATCGGTGATCGGCGAAGTGGCCAGCAGTTCAATGGTGCCGGTTCTCTTTTCCTCAGCCAGAAGACGCATGGTGATCATCGGCAGGACAAACAGACCGATGACGCTGACATTCATCATCACCGGGCGCACCACCCACTCATTCACATCCATTGGCATCTGGCGGCCCATCATCTGCATTTCCGTACCCCGCACCACAAAAATGGCGACAGCGGCGTAAAAGAAATACCCGAAGATCAGGGCGAAGAAGGCCATCAGCCCGTAGGCAATGGGCGAGGCGAAATAACTTTTCAGTTCTTTTTGACAAATAATCCAAATGTGCTTCACTTAGTACCTCCCGCGGTCGTCTTATCCGTGGCCGTCAATTGCAGGAAGATCTCTTCCAGGCTAAGGCCCGCGGTGTGCAGTTCCAATAAATTCCAGTCGGCGGCCACCACCGCGCGCGCCAGCTCGGCGCGAACCGAGCGGCCCTGCAGACTCTCGACACTGAAGGACATCCTGTTCTGGCGGGACTCTTTGAACACCACCCGGCTTACTCCGGGAAGCTGCTCCAGTCGCGTTTGCACAGTTTCCTTCGAAAGCGCGCCGTTGCGGCTTTCCAACTCCACTACCACCAGCTCCGCGCCCTTCAGGCGGCTGTTCAAATTCTCCATGGTGTCGGTAGCCACCAGTTTGCCCTTGGAGATGATGATTACGCGCTCGCAGGTCTGCTCCACTTCCGGCAGGATGTGGGTGCTCAGCAGGATGGTGTGCTCGGCGCCCAGTTCCCGGATCAATCCCAATGTTTCCCGGCGCTGCTCGGGATCGAGACCGGCGGTGGGTTCATCCAGAATCAGCACGTCCGGGTTATGGATGATGGCGGAAGCCAGACCCACGCGCTGCCGGTACCCTTTAGAAAGCTTGGAAATCAGCTTCTTCTTGACATCCGCCACATTGCAGCGTTCACACACCTCATCCACCCGGCGGGTGAGGTCCGCGCCGGACATTCCTTTGAGTTTGCCGACAAACTCGACATACTCGGTGACTTCCATTTCCGGATAGAGTGGCGGCGTTTCCGGCAGATAGCCGATGCGGCGCTTCACCTCCATCGGTTGTTCGATTACGTCGAAACCGGCCACGTTCGCCTTGCCGTCCGTGGGCGGCAGGAAACAGGTGAGCACCCTCATCGTCGTGGTCTTTCCCGCGCCATTCGGCCCTAGAAAACCAACGATTTGGCCCTTCTCCACCTCGAACGAAATATCGTCCACGGCGACGTTGCGAGCGTACCGTTTCGTAAGGCCTTCTACTTTAATCATATGTGTTAGGAATGAACTACTGCGCCGCGCCAATAGAATCCGCAAGTTATGACGGACTGGCTGAGGATGGCGTTGCCTATCTATCTTAAATAGCGTAGGAGGTACTGTCAAATCGACGTGCCGGGCACTTTTTGGGTGCGGAGCGTGCTTCCCGCCTGGGATTGAACCTTGGCACCCAAAGCGAACTGGCCTTTTCGCCTCCGTGAGGATGGCAGTGCTATTCACCGGGCAATGCCGGATCTGTCACGCAGGGGCCCTTATGGCCGGGTTTCACTCGATGGATTTCCGGTCCTGCCGTTACCGCAAAGCGGCGGTGATCTCGGCTCCGCGCTCCAGCAGCATGCCCACTTCGCCGGAACATCCCAGGAAAAGCATTCCGCGCTCCCTCCAGAATTTCGCCAGCGGGAGATTGCGGGTTTGCGTGCCCGGAGCGATCCCGTGCTTGACGCAGCTATCCCGTACGGCTTCCATGTGCTCGACAAGTTTGGGATTCATGAAGTCGCCGGGACAGCCGAGCGAAATCGAAAAATCGGCGGGCCCAATCATCACGGCATCAATTCCGGGCACGGAAAGCAGTTCGTCGCGCATATCGAAAGCCTTCTTGGTTTCAATCTGAAGCACCACCATCACGTGCTCATTCATGTGTGCAATCACGTCGGGAATTCCCGCCTTCGCATAATCGATGTGATGAGGCGTCAGCCCAAACCCGCGGATACCCAACGGCGGATACTTGGTCCAACTGATCACCTTCTCAAGCAATTCCACCGATTCGACGCGCGGCAGCATGATGCCCATGGCGCCGCAATCCAGCGAGCGCGCCACCAGATCGTACTGCATGTCGGCCACCCGCACAATCGGCATCAGCCCGGCATCCGCCGACGCCTTGCAGATGTCGCGAATGGTTTCGATGCCGTACCAGCCGTGCTCGCCGTCAATGAAGGCCCACTGGAATCCGGCGGCCGCGAGAATGCGTCCCACATCTGGCGATCGCAGCATGCCGTAGGAAGTGCCTAACTGTACCTGCCCCTCTTTCAGGGCCTTTTTAACGGGATTAATATGCATGAGAGAACTTTGATTCTACGGCATGCGGGCAAGTTGCCGCTATATGCGGGCAGGCGCTATCCTGGGGACCCGATGTCGGTATTCAAAGACAAGGTCGAAGAGCTGGAAGGCTACGAGTTCCAGATGGGTCTGGAGCGAGGCCGCCTGGCGCTCACCCTGGATACGTTGACGGACGCGTTGGTGCTGGTTGGCCAACACGGCATTTATTGCCAGAGCGCGCGCCAGCCCGGCAAACCGGCAATGGACATCCAACTCATCCAGAAGTGCATTCTCGACGCGAAGGAACTGGTGAGCAGCGTCATGGACGAGATCAAAAAGAAGAAGGCGGCCGTTTAGGCGCTCGTGTTATCCACCCACCACGGTTTGGTCGTTGGATCCTGAATCACGACGTCCTGGAGAAAGCGCGCCGCCTTTGTCAGCCCTTCATCAGGCGACATCAAGGAATCCTCGTGCTCGATGGACAGCACATAGTCATAGCCGTACATGCGCAGGGTGGAAACGAATTCCTTCCACCATTCCGCTCCGTGTCCGTAGCCGCACGTGCGGAATACCCAGGCGCGATTTCGTTCGTCGGTGTAAGGCTTCATGTCGAGCACGCCGCTGTTGGGCAGGTTTACGTTATAAATCTGCGTGTCTTTGGCATGCACGTGGAAGATGGAATCGCCCAATACGCGAATGGCGGCAATGGGATCGATCCCCTGCCAGAACATATGGCTGGGATCGTAATTGCAGCCGATCGAAGGCCCGCAGGCCGCCCTCAGCTTCAGCATGGTTTCCGGACTGTAAACGATGAAGCCCGGGTGCATCTCGATCGCGATTCGAATCCCGTGGTCTTCGGCAAACTTCGTGCGCTTCGCCCAATAGGGAATCGCCTTCTTCTCCCATTGCCACTTGAGCAGCTCCTGATAATGCGGAGGCCAGGGCGAGGTGACCCAGTTCGGATACTTGGCTTTGTCGCTATCGCCCGGGCAGCCCGAGAAATCAATCACCACCGGCACTCCGAGCTTTTCCGCCAGCAGAATGGTTCTCCGATTTACTTCCTGGTTTTTCTTGGCGAGATCGGCGTCGGGATGCAGCGGCTCGCCATGGCAACTGAGCGCGCTGATGACAATCCCGTTGTCGCTCAGCTTCTGTTTGAATTCCTTCAGTTCGCTCTTGTTGTCCAGCATCGAGAGCTTGCAATGCGGATCGGTGGGATAATTTCCCGTTCCCAACTCGACCGTGCTGATCCCGATCGTCTTGAGCTTCTCGATCACCTGGTCCAGGGAAAATTGTCCTAACAGAGCGGTGAATACGCCGACTTTCACGTTGTCGCCTCCTTGAGTAAATCGATTGCCAGAATACCACAGCCGCTACAAACGGCTTCTGCCGTCGCGCTTGTATTGCTCAAGCAGTGTGGTCAGTTTTCGCACCATCTCAGGGTGCTTCAGGTAAACATTGTCCTGCTCCGCCGGATCGGTTGCGAGGTTGTAAAGCTCGCCTTCCGGCTCACCGCGCTTAGGCTCTATCTTCTGGGCAATACTGAAGCCCCAGGAACCGCGTCCCAGCGCGAGCTTCCAAGGCCCTTGGCGAATCGAGAAAAGCCCCATGGAAGAGTGATGGACGATCGCCTCGCGAACTGCTGTCTTCGGCTTTGACCCTAGCAGCGCGGGCGCTATGCTGTAGCTGTCCTCGCCCGCGTCGCGCGGCAGCGAAGCGCCGGTCACTTCCGCTACCGTTGCCATCAGATCCGTTAGACATATGAGTTGATCGCTCACGCGCCCCGGCGCGATATGGCCCGGCCAGCGCGCCAAAAACGGAATTCGGTGGCCGCCTTCGTAGATGTCCGCTTTCTGCCCGCGAAGTTTATGGTTGGAGCGATGATTGTGCTGAGCGATCTCTTCCGGCAGCCAGTGGGCGCCGTTATCGCTGGTGACGATCAACAGCGTGTTCTCGAGTCCATTCCGCTGCAAGGCGGACATAACCTGCCGCACCGTGTCATCCACTTGCGCCACGAAATCGCCGTAGGGTCCCGCTTTGGCTTTGCCTTGGAATTCCTTGGTGGGCAGCCATGGAGTATGCGGAGCGGTAAGCGGCAGGTAAAGAAAGAAGGGCTTGCTTGCTCCGCGCTGGGCATCCAGAAATTTTACGGCGCGGCCGGTAAGACGCGGCAGCACGTCGATATGACGGAAGGTAGGTCCAATCCCGCCGCCTCTCCAAAAAATCCCACGTTGCTCCCGCACATCCCCTACCTGACTGGTTGGTTGCTCCAGCACGCGATCGTCTTCCACGAAGACATAAGGCGGCATATCTAACGATGCGGGAATGCCGAAGTAGGAATCGAAGCCGGCATCGAACGGGCCGGGGCGTAATGGCTTGCTGTAATCGGTGACCGCCGCATTACCCAGTCCCAGATGCCACTTGCCGATCCCGGCCGTGCGATACCCGTGTAGTTTCAAGAGCGAAGCCACGGTCATCCGCCCCGGTTCCAGCAGGTAGGGCGACGCGCCCTGCAAGACGCCCTGTTTGAGCTTGGTACGCCAGCAGTAGCGGCCGGTGAGGATGCCGTAGCGGGTCGGCGTACAGACGCTCGATGGAGAATGGGCGTCGGTAAAGCGTACTCCCTCGCGCGCCAGTTGGTCCATATTGGGTGTGGGGATGCGCGACTCGTTGTTGTAGCAGCCAAGGTCGCCTGATCCGAGATCGTCACACAGCAAATACACGATGTTCGGTTTGGAAGAGGATTGCCCGTGCGCGGCGGCATAACCAGCGGCCCCGGCTACAGCAGTACGAAAGAATTCACGACGGCTCGCCATTCGTGAATGATGGTATCACCAAGCGCGGAAGTACTCCCGCAGCCGATCCCGCCTCTGCATGGCGGATACAAAATGAGCGGCTTCAGCTGTGACCTTGGAGCCCAAACCTTCGCCTCTATACACGGCGGCTGGCGTCTCGCGTGCCCCTTCACTTAATGATGCGGAATAGATTGCTGTAGTCGTCCGTCCAGAGTTTCACACGGGGATTTGTTCGCGGCGGGCGAAAGCGGGCGAAGGTGGGCTTCTCCAAATCCTGCTTCCGATTCGTCACCAGAACCATGTCCGTGCCGAAGAAGCCGAGATCCTCATCGCTCGGGTCCACCACAAGAATGCTTGCCTTGCCGAGAGTCTCGGCCGCCCGCGCGATTACCGGCTCCAGATTCAGGTAGCGATTCGAGATGTGAGTTACAAGAATGCCATCGGGCTTCAAGTGGCGAAAGTAGAGCTCGAAAGCCTCCTTTGTCAGCAAGTGAACTGGCACCGAATCGCTTGAAAAAGCATCCATGTGCAGGACATCAAAATTCTGCGGTTCCTCCCGTTCCATGGACAGGCGCGCATCGCCAACAACAAGATCGAGCTTGCCCGGACAATCTGTAATGAATGTAAACTCCTTCTTCGCAACCTCGATCACCAATGGGTTGATCTCATAGATGCGGTAATAGTCCCCCGGTCGCGCGTAGGTGAGCATCACCCCTGCACCCAGCCCCGTGATACCAATACGCTGCGGCTTGTCGCGGTCTTTTGACAGGATGGCCCGCGCCGCCCCGGTGCCCGGACCGAAGTAACTGGTGGCCTCGCGGCGGCGCTGTGGATCCAGATACTGCTCGCCGTGATTGATCACCCCGTGGGTCAGTTTGCGAGTCCATCCGGGGCCATTCGGCGTGCCGTAGTCGGCTGTGCGCAGGCCGCCATAAAAATTACGCGCTACCACCCGGTAGACCGCGGTAGACTTCTGCATATGCATCGCCAGCGTGACGGCGATCGCCATCGCGGCCGTGCAGGTCACCGCTCCGGCCCATCCGCTGTGCGGCCAATGCACCACCATCACAAGAAACGCGCAAACCACGATGCCGACCGGCAATTCGTAATACTGCGGGAACCAATAGGGCGCGATGACCCCCGCAAACACGCCTCCCAAGGCGCCTCCGAGCGAGATCATCAGATAAAAGGACGTCAGGTAGCGCGGATGCGGCTTGAGCATGGCCACCTCTCCATGGCATGTCATACAACAGATGAAGAGCGAGACGCCGAAAACGGTTACTTTGGTCCACACGGCGAGCCCGGTTTCCCGTGTCAGCGAATACGTCATCGCGCCGAGCGCAGCTCCCGTCAGTACGAGATACGTCGTGCGGTGATACCAGCCGGCGCTATCAAACGTGAGAATGAAACTCAGCAGATAAATGCTAAGAGGCAACACCCAGAGAAATGGAATGGGGGCAACGTCCTGCGTCAGGTATGTGGTGACGGAGAGCAGCAGCGTGGAAGCACACGCCGAAAACCCGATCCACAACAGCCAGTAACGCGGACTGGGCCGAGGCCCGTGCGCCGCGGCGATCCTGCCGTCCGCTGATTCCAGCTTGCGGCTGCGCCAGGCACAACAGCCGCACAACAAAACGAACAGGACATAAGCGCCGCTCCAGGCATAAGCCTGCCGCCGCGTCGGAAGAAGTGGCTCGACCAACGCCGGATAGCCGAGCAGAGCGATCATGGAGCCGGCGTTGGAAAGCGCAAATAGCCGGTATGGAGAAGCGCCGGAAAACGCTCGGACGTACCAGGCCTGTACCAGCGGACCTGTGGCAGCCAGCAACAGGTAAGGCAGACCCACCGTAACCACCAGTAATAGGAGAATCCGAAGTGTTGGATTCTCGTACCCGGTAGGCTTCCAGCCATCGCCGGGAACAACCGGCAGCATCAACAGGCTGAGCAGCAGCAGCGTTAGATGCAGCGGAGTCTGTGCGCGGGCTGGGAGCCTGCTCGCCGTCCAGTGAGAATAGAGATAGCCCACTAACAGGGCAGTCTGGAAGAATAGCATGCACGTGGTCCATACTGCGGCCGAGCCGCCGAACCATGGCAGGACGATCTTAGCGATGACCGGCTGGACTTGAAAGAGTAAGAAGGCACTGACGAAGATCGTACAGGCGTAAAGAATCATTCGGTTATTAATTCAGTCTTTCCCACAATCATAACCTTGTCCATCCGCCGGTCCGCCCGGAGCAGTTTTGGTTCTCACCCCTAGTGGCATAAGTAATATTTATAGTATTGATATTATTAATTAGTCTTCCAAACACTATAAATTTGCCAAATCCGAAGTTCTGCTCCATACTCATATCATCTCCACGAGGTACGGAGTAACATTCCCTAGCCTTTGGACTCAACGCCTAGCGAACGGAGACCATAATGTCGCAAAGCACTCGCGTACACATCTTTGATACGACTTTGCGGGACGGGGAACAGTCCCCGGGCTGCAGCATGACGGTGGGTGAGAAACTGCGCATGGCGCACAAGCTCACTGAACTCGGCGTAGATACCCTCGAAGCCGGGTTCCCGATCGCCTCGGAAGGAGACTTCGAAGCGGTCGACGCCGTCAGTCGCGAGTTTCCCTCGGTGCAGGTTGCCGCTTTAGCCCGCGCCAACACTCTCGATATAGAGCGGGCGGCGAAATCGCTCGAGCACGCCGGGCGTTCCCGCATCCACACCTTCATCGCCACCAGCGATATTCATCTTAAATACAAGTTGAAGAAGACGCGCCAGCAGGTGCTCGACGAAGCCGCCGCGGCCGTGCGGTTAGCGCGCCGTTATACCGAAGACGTGGAATTCTCCGCCGAAGATGCCACCCGTACCGATTGGGATTACCTCGAACAAATCTGCCATGCCGTCGTCGAGGCGGGAGCCAGCACCGTAAATCTACCCGACACCGTGGGCTATTCCGTGCCCGCCGAATACAAGGCGCTGATCGCCCGCATGGTGGAAGCGCTGGGAGACAAAGTAGTAGTCAGTGTCCACTGCCATGACGATCTGGGTCTGGCCGTGGCTAATTCCCTGGCCGCCATAGAAGGCGGGGCGCGCCAGATCGAATGCACCATCAATGGCATCGGAGAACGCGCTGGTAACTGCTCGCTCGAGGAAGTAGTGATGGCGATGAAGATTCGCCACGACAAGCTGCCATATCACACAGGCATCGTCACCGAACACTTATACGAGGCGAGCCGTCTGCTCACCTCCATCATCACCTTTGGACCGCAGCCGAATAAAGCCATCGTCGGCGACAACGCCTTTGCTCATGAAGCCGGCATCCACCAGGACGGGTATCTCAAGGAGCGCACCACCTATGAGATCATCGATCCTAAGAGCGTCGGCGTGCCGGAAGGCAAGCTCGTTCTCGGCAAGCACAGCGGACGTCATGCTCTGAAGGATCGTTGTGACCACCTGGGCTTTGAGCTGGTGGTAGAGGAGCTGAATACCGTTTATCTCAAGTTCACGGAAATGGCGGACCGGAAGAAGGGCTTGACCAACGACGAAATTTCGAACCTTGTCCGCCAGCACGTCGAACGCTACAGCCGGGTGGTGGCCTAGGCCGCCGCTCGCGCTTTCTACCAACCGGATTAAAACAAACATGCAATTCAACGTTCTTACTCTGCCCGGAGACGGCATCGGCGTGGAAGTCACGCGGGAGGCCGTGCGGGTGCTGGAAGCGGTGTGCCGCAAATACAACCACACCGCCCATTTGACGGAAGGGCTGCTCGGAGGCATCGCCATTCACAAAACCGGCGAGGCTATGCCTCCGGAAACGGCCAGGCTGGCTCTGGCGGCCGACGCCACTCTCATGGGCGCGGTCGGCCTGCCGGAATTCGACAATGAGCCTCCCGAGAAGCGGCCGGAAAAAGGACTGCTGGGGATTCGTAAGACTCTCGGCGTCTACGCCAATCTTCGCCCCGTCCGCACGTATAAGGCATTGATCGAATCATCGCCGCTCAAAAACCACCTGGTCGAGGGAACGGATTTGATCATTGTCCGCGAGCTGAATGGCGGCATTTACTACGGAACACCTCGTGGCATCGAAGGCTCCGGCGACACCGAGCGCGGCACCAACACCATGACCTACACCCGCGCCGAAATCGCCCGTGTGTGCCGCATGGCCTTCAATCTTGCCCGCCAGCGGCGCAGGAAACTGACGAGCGTGGATAAGTCCAATGTGCTGGAAACATCGCAGCTATGGCGCAGGGTCGCCATCGAAGTGGCGGCCGAATTCCCCGATGTCACCCTCGATCACCTTCTGGTCGACAATTGCGCCATGCAACTGGTGCTGAATCCCAAGCGCTTTGACGTGCTGGTGATGGAGAATATGTTTGGCGACATCCTCAGTGATGAGGGTGCCGTACTGGCCGGGTCCATTGGAATGCTGCCTTCTGCGTCGATTGGCGAAAGAAAAGCGAACGGAGCCTGGGTTGGCCTCTATGAACCCGTCCACGGTTCCGCCCCCGACATCGCAGGACAAAACAAAGCCAATCCCCTGGGAGCCATCGGTTCGGTGGCCGCTATGCTCGAATACAGCTTTGGTCTCATCCAGGAAGCCACCGCCGTCAACAACGCCATCGAAAGTGTACTCAACGCCGGCAAGGTTACCGCCGATCTGCAGCCTGCCGGCCCTCCGCTAACCACGGAACAGGTGGGCCAGGCGGTTTGCGAATCCCTCCAGTAGGAACCCCATGTCGAAGCCAAGAACAATCATTGAAAAGATCTGGGACGCACACGTTGTCCATGAGCAGCCAGGCAACCCCAGCCTGATTTTTATCGACCTGCACCTGGTGCATGAAGTGACGTCGCCGCAAGCCTTCGCCGGTCTGCGCGTCCGTGGTCTGAAAGTGCGCCGTCCGGACCTGACTTTCGCAACCACGGATCACAGCGTCCCCACTACCGATCGGCGGCTCCCCATTATTGACACCATCGCCGCCGCGCAGGTGGAGCAACTCGAAGCCAATTGCCGGGAGTTTGGTATCCCGTGCTTCGGATTCCGCAATCCGAATCAGGGCATCGTCCATGTCATCGGCCCGGAGCAGGGTCTCACGCAACCCGGGATGACCGTCGTCTGCGGCGATAGCCACACCGCCACCCACGGGGCGTTTGGCGCACTTGCCTTCGGCATTGGAACCAGCGAAGTGGAGCATGTGCTGGCCTCGCAATGCCTGCTGCAGCGCCCATCGAAAACCTTCCAGGTGAAAGTGGATGGCACGCTCCGGCCGGGCGTGGCCGCCAAGGATATTATCCTCGCATTGATTGCCAGAATCGGTGTCGGCGGCGGCACCGCGAGCGTCTTCGAATTCTGCGGCTCCACCATTCGTGGACTGTCGATGGAAGAACGCATGACCGTTTGCAATATGTCGATTGAAGGCGGAGCGCGCGCCGGCCTGGTGGCCCCGGACGACAAAACTTACGAGTTTCTGGCGGGCCGCAACTTCGCTCCGAAAGGCGCCGCTTGGGATGCCGCGGTCGCCCGCTGGAAGAAGCTTCCAACCGATGACGGCGCTACCTACGACAAATCCATCACCATTGATGCCAATACGCTCGAGCCGATGATTACCTTCGGAACCAATCCCGGTATGGGCATACCGATCACCTCAGCCATTCCGGATCCCGCCAACATATCTGATCCCATGGAGCGGGAATCGCTCACGAAAGCTCTCCGGTATATGGACCTGCAGCCGGGCAATCCGATTCTGGGTCAGAAGATCGATGTTGTATTCATCGGAAGTTGTACCAACTCGCGCATGTCGGACCTTCGCGCCGCGGCCGAGGTGTTGAAAGGCCGCAAGGTCAATGCCGCCGTGCGGGTTATGGTAGTGCCTGGTTCTATGGAAATCAAGCGCCAGGCGCAGGCGGAAGGACTGGACCAGATCTTTAAAGATGCCGGCGCGGAATGGCGGGAAGCGGGCTGCTCAATGTGCATTGCCATGAATGGCGATCAGCTTTCCCCGGGTCAATATAGTGTGTCCACTTCCAACCGCAATTTTGAAGGCCGCCAGGGCAAAGGTGGCCGTACGCTGCTAGCCAGCCCGCTAACCGCCGCCGCCAGCGCCATTACGGGCGTCGTGACCGACGTGAGGACCATGCTATGATCCGTTTCACTCCTTTTTCCAGCCACTTCGTTTCCATGCCGGTGGATAACGTCGACACCGATCAGATTATTCCCGCGCGCTTCCTGAAGACGATTTCCAAGGAAGGACTGGGCGATCAGCTTTTCAATGACTGGCGCTATGAATCGGATGGCAGCCCTAAACCCGATTTCATTCTCAACAAGCCCGAGTCGAAGGGCAAACAGATTCTGCTGGCGGGCGATAACTTCGGTTGTGGAAGCTCTCGCGAGCACGCGCCGTGGGCGCTGACGCAGTATGGATTCCGGGCGGTGATCAGCACCTCGTTCGCCGATATTTTTAAACAAAACTCGCTCAAGAATTCTTTGTTGCCCATCGTGGTGCCGCGTGACGTACATACCGCGCTATTTGAGCATCCGGACTGGCCGGTTGCTATCGATCTCGCGTCGCAGACCCTCGGACTTCCCGATGGCCGCAAGATCGAATTCCCTGTGGATGGGTTCAGTAAACATTGCCTGCTCGAGGGGATCGACGAAATGGGCTACATCCTGCAGCAGGAGGCCGGCATCGCCGCTTTCGAAGCAAAGCGCATGGACTCCATCAACACGCTCACGGCAAACTCATGAGGGATTGCTCTTCGGGTTCTGCGGCACCCGGTCTCCGTGTGGTGGTCTGACGGCTCAGGCAACCGGGCCGGGCAGTCATCTAGAATCAAGACTAATGTCCTTTTTCCGAATCACGTTTTTGTTCACGCTCGTCCTGACTCTCTCCGCCGCCCCCAAACCCGGCAAACGCGCGAAAAATGTCATCCTCTTTCTGGCCGACGCGGCCGGAATTCCCACCCTTAACGCGGCCAGTCTCCGCGGCTACGGCGAGCCGCAAAAGCTTTACATCCAGAACTGGCCGAATGTTGCCCTTTCCGACACCTCCACCGCCTCGAGCTGGGTCACGGACTCCGCTGCCGGTATGACCGCCATCGTCACCGGCTCCAAAACTCACAATGGCGTGATCAGCCAGGGTCCCGATACGATCCGTGGAAAGAAAGACGGATCTCCTCTCAAAACCATCCTCGAATATGCCGAACAGCATGGCCTCTCCACAGGAGTTCTCACCAACGTCAATGTAGCGGATGCCACACCGGCTGCCTGCTATTCTCAAGCCAACGACCGGCGCAAGTTCGGCGATATCTTTCTTCAGATCTTCAAGCCGCGCTACGGCGACGGCGTCGATGTCGTCATGGGCATTGGCCGCAAACCGATCTATGACGGCGTCCAGGCGTTGGGCAAGAACCTGGCTGAAGTGGCGGAAGGCCACAAGCGCCCCATCTATTCCTCGCTCGCCGACGTCCCTTCGGACAACCCGCGTCCCATCGTATTACTCGATCGGGACATGAACGTCCCCGCCGCCGCCCTCCTCGCCCTCCGCGTTCTTTCGAAGAACCGTAAAGGGTATTTCCTGATGATCGAGTGGGACGCCCACACGGACGATCCGCAGCGCGGTCTTGATAACGTGGTGAACTTCGATAAGCTCATCCGCGAGATCGCCTCCAAAGTCGACCTGAATGAGACGTTGCTTCTGTTTACCGCCGATCACTCTTTCGAACTGCGCGCTGTCGGCGGCAAGCGAGGCGAGCCCATTTTAAGCGGACTTGAAGAATGGAAGCGCACCCATGGCCCGAGAGAGACGATCGAGATCCCCGCGCTCCGCGTTGGCCACAACCATACCGGTGAAGAAGTGCTGGCGGCAGCTCAGGGTCCCGGCGCGCACCAGGTCCGGGGTTTCCTCCCCAATACACGGATCTTTCAGGTGATGATGGATGCCTACGGCTGGAAACAGGACACGAAGTAGCGCCAGGGCGTCGCCGCCTACATCACTTCCAGTTCCACCGCCGGAAATCGCTGCCGTCTCGCCCGGACTTGCAGCGTATGCAGCCCGGGTTTTACATGCCCCCCTAGAGGCAGCACAATCTCCGCGCGCGGAGTACGGCGGCAACCCCAGTGCACCACAGAAATAGCCAGCGGCTCCCCGTCCAGCAAAAAGTCCGCATCCTCGGGCCGCGAAAGCTCTTCAATCACCACCTTCACCGACCCCGATCGGATCCGTGGACCGAGTAGTAGATCCGTAGCATCGGTCACCGACAGCAGCCGTGGAACCTGCGGACTCGCCGGCACAACCCGCATCGTTGCCTCCGGCCCCGCCTGGCGCCCTAACCACTCCAGGCGCACCGGAACCAACCCCGTAGGTACGCCCTCCGGCAGCAGCACATTCATTTGCTGCTCTCCGCCCGGTAACGGCGGAGCAATATAATTCGCCGTGCCCCACGCCTCGCCCATTCGCACCCGCACGTGATTGATGCCGCACTCCTCATGCAATTGATCGATCCACAAACTGGCAGTGGCGAACCGCCCCGCCCGCGGCACCCCTGGCTCCGTGCCATGAGGATTCGAAATATGGCGAATACGCGCCTCGGTCTCCGGCGGCTGCAGCGGCAAATCCCGAAACCAGCCCGTCGGCCGCTTTCGTAGACTGGTCCACATATACTGCGTATTCACTCCTTCCAGCGTGTACATCTGGAAATCGTGCTCATTCGCGAAATCAGTCACATCCTGAGGCGTAAATCGTACCCCGCTCCAGGTATCCGGCGGTGCGTCCGCTTCCCCTAGCCCGTTCACCTGGAACCAGAACAGTCCGCCCGTCTTCAATACCCGCCGCGCTTCCCGCAGGTACGAAAACACCACCTCCCTACTCGGAATATGCTGAAAAACAGCATAGGAATACACGAAATCGAAGCTTTCGCCGGCGAACTGGCGGAGATCCGCGCCGGTGCCCACGTGAACGTGCGCGTGCGCGATACCGGCCAGCTTTTCTCTCGCCAGCCGGACCATCTCATCGGATACATCCACCCCGTGGATTTCGCCGAAATGACGGCTCAGCGGCCGCATCAGCCGCCCGGGACCGCACCCGATTTCCAAAGCCCGCCAGGTATTCCGGTTAGCCGCCCTGGGGAAACGGCGAAGCTCATACTCCAGCCCATAAACAATCTCATAGGCCGTCTTATGGAACTCTTCGTCGTCCTGCCCGTGCCGCCCGAACGCCACGTAATAGTGCGCGTCCTCGAGCGCGCGCTCGTTCCAATCCGCGCGCATCTGCTCGCTAACGTTCACCGCGCGACACCTACCGCAGTACGTTCAACGCCGCCGGCCGTAGTTCTGCTCCAGGCACTCGCAGTTCCGGCATTGGCTTAGCCTGGAATAGCTTCCGGCACGGCTTGGCCAGTAATCTCGCCCAGCGGTTCGCGTTCTGCCGTCTCGCACTGTCCGTGGCGATACCCGTATTGGCGTACATCTGCCGGTAAAGCTTTGAAATAAACAGGAAAGCCAGTCGCGCCTTGAACGATTTCACGCATCCCGAGCGCTTCCAGATCTCTCCCAGACTGTAAAAGTCGTCCCATACCCGCTGCGTGCCCGCCCGTATCTCATCCGGAGTCATCGTTGGATGCGGCGTGTATAATTTCGGCCGCTGATGCCCGGGTATGAGCCAATACCGCGTGATCGGGACTCCCGCCACCTTCGGCGGCGCCCCGTTCTGCTCCTTCTCCCAGCGCTCAAAATCGACGGTGCCCGGGAAGGGAGTCATCATCACGAACTGCGCAAACGTTACCCCCGCCTGTTTTGCCAGGGCGGATGTCGCGGCGAACGTGTCCGGACGGTCCGTGGACAGCCCGAAAATAAACGATCCCAACACGTGCACGCCATGCTTCTGAAATGTTTGCAATTGCGTGGCAAGACTGTCGCCGGCCGAATTGAAGTTCTTGAAGACCGACTTCAATCCCTCTTCCGTTACCGACTCCACTCCTACCAGCGCGCCCTTGATGTTCGCCTTCCGCATCGCGTCCAGAAACTCCGGATCCTCCGCCGCCTCCATCGTAATCTGCGTGAAGAAGATCATGTCCCGCGGCAGTTCCGCCAGCCGCTCCATCAGGTGAAAACGCTCCGCTCGCAGCGAGCGCAACTCCTCTACCTTTTGTTTATTGTTCTGGCGCTCCGCCAGCTTGATATCGGTAAGCGTCACCGGATAGAAATTGTCGTCCGCCAGGGCAATATACCGGAAGCCCAGCCGCCGCAACTGCACAATCTCTTCGATCACCGGATCGGCGCCGCGCTGCCGCGGTTGCTGCCCGTCCGTTCGCCACACCGAGCAGAACGAGCAATGCTTCGGACATCCGCGCACCGTCTGCACCGATGCCCACATGTAACTGTCGCGAGGAATCAGGTCCCAGCGCGCCTTCAAAAACTGGTCCCCCGCCACCCGTCCGCCGGTATACAATCGTTGCGGCGAACCCGCCTTACAATCCGCCAGAACCTGCCCCCAGACGATATCTCCATCGCCCTTCACCACCGCGTGCGCCCCGCCAATTTCGTGGGCTTCGTCCGGATAAAGACTCGCGTGGATGCCACCATACACTACGTACGCCCCGCGTTCCCGCGCCTGTCTCCCCACTTCAAATCCTCGAAAGACATTGGCTGTGTGTATTCCTATACCTACTACATCTCCCGGCTGGACCCGCTCGATTTCAATGGACTCCAACGTCTCATCCACCAGCAGCGGATCGCCGTATTGGCTAGGCGTTGCCGCCGCCAGCACATACAACCAGCGCGGGGTAATTACACCAACTCCAAACGCCACATCGCTCGGATTAACCAGGTAAACACGCATGTCTCCACCTTCCTTCCATTGAAGCAACTCCAGCGTTACATCTTGAAGGAGGGTCTTCGGGCCGCCGTGTCCTCACGAGATCGGAACGCCTCATGATCATAACACTAATCCCTGCTGGCCTATCTTGTGGCGCAGCTAGTGTCGAGGCGATTTCCCGTCAATCCCCTTTTGGAAGTTCAGGCCTGCGGATATAATCAGTGGGAATCTCGCCCGTCAGGCTTCCCATCCACGCGGCTATCTGGCGGATTTCACTCTCCGTCAGCGGACGCTCCACCTGGTGCTCTCCCATCATGCGGACCGCGTCCCTCAGATTGCCTACCGACCCATCGTGGAAATACGGACCCGTCTTCTCCACGTTGCGCAAAGAGGGAACCTTGAAAACCATCCGGTCCTGCTCCAGCCTGGTAATCAGAAACCTCCCCAAATCCGCCTGATTCGGCCACGCTTTCACCATTCCGACTTTCTGATAGAGCGTGCCTCCCAGATAAGGCCCCCGGTGACACGTATGACAGCCGGCCCGGTAAAAGGCAACAAACCCCGCCTTCTCTACTCCGGTCAACGCGCGCCCATCGCCCGAGAGGAACTTGTCCCAGCGCGACGGAGTTACCAACTTCCGCTCAAACGCCGCAATCGCATAAGACGCATTCTCAATGCTCACGGAGGCCTTCGCCGCCGGAAATGCCTTCCGGAAGGCCTCTTTATAACCGGGAATCGACACCAGCGCCGCCTCCACTCCAGCCGCGTCCGGCATCCCCATCTCCACCCCGTTCAGCATCGGCCCACGAACCTGCTCCTCCACGCTGCCGGAGCGTCCGTCCCAGAACTGGATCACATGCCCCGCGGCATAGTAGACACTGGGAGCATTCCGGGTACCCTTCTGCTGCTGATGTCCGATGGAAACGGGCAGCCCGTCCACTCCATAGCGCTCCAGCAGATGGCACGTATTGCAGGAAATGTTCCGGCCCTTGGAAAGCCGCTCGTCATAGAACAGCATGCGGCCCAGTGCCACTTTTTCTTCGGTTATTTCATTGCTCGCGGAAAGCATCTGGAGCGGCGCCGGCCTGAAGTTCGCAACAAACTCCGGATCGATCTCCGGAGCCTTCCCGCAGGAAAAAAGAAAAACTCCGAAAACAATCCCCGCCGTCTTACTCGTGCCGAAGAGCCTCCATCGGGCGAACGCCCGCCGCCCGCCGCACCGGCAAATAAGCCGCAACAAGTCCAATTCCAATCATAGCGAAAGCCCCCCAGGCGATAGGAATAAACTCCCCTACCCCCCAGGCCGACAAGGGAACCGCAATCAACACGCCGCCGCATACCATTCCCAGCGCTTCACCCAACACCATCCGAGTCCATCCCAGCGCGTCGCACCCAAAGCCAGGCGAACGCCAATCTCGCGTGTGCGGAGGGCCACACGACACGCCAGCACTCCATAAAGCCCCATCGCCGTCAACATCGATCCCACCAGCCCGAATAAATTCGACAGTTCTCGTCGCCTCGCGCACGGTGTGCCTTACCTCACCCGCCACTGCCGCCGGGTCGACGGCTGTTCTCAGCATAAACTGCGAGAAGGCGCGCCCTTCCATCAGGGGCATCCCAGAGTCTGGAAGCCGCCTTTTCCTCGCGGCCTTCCACCGTCGCGAACCGGCTCGCCCCTGCACCGGTAATAGGCGTCACCGCGCACAGTGTCGCGGGAAGAACGCCGGGAATCGCCTCCAACCGCCCCAACAAATCCTGATAAAGCCCGGCCAATTGTTCGCTCCTGGCTGCGCGAAGGATAAGCGTCACCAGCAACACACGATCGCGCCGGAATCCCAAATCGGCATTGCGCAAAGTCGAGAGCCGGCCCGCAAACATGCCAGCGCCGCTCAACAGCACTACCGATAGTGCCACTTGCGCTACCACCAGGCTGTTTCCCAAGCGCCGCCTTCGCCCTCTCGCCCGTAGTGACAACGCCGGCCCGGAGGCGAACGCGTTCCACGCCGGAGCCAGTCCGAAGATCACCGCCGCCAACAGGGCAGTACCTCCTGTGAACAGCAGCAACGGCACCCGTGATAGCGGTGAATCCGGGGGTGCGGCGCAGCCGCGACCTCTTCCGATTACCATTAAGATTCTCCACTATGACCCTTGAAGAGGAACTTCGCCATAAACTCCGCCGCATTGAAGCGCTCTACGCCGGCGCCACCACGCCCGGCGAGCGCGTTGCCGCTGCTGCCGCCATGGACCGGATCCGCAAACGCCTCCAGGAAACCGAACGCGTCGAAAAACCCGTTGAATTCAAGTTCACTCTCGCCGACCAATGGTCCCGCCGCCTCTTCAGCTCCCTCTGCCGCCGTTATGGACTCAACCCCTATCGCTACCGCCGCCAGCGCTACACCACCGTAATGGTCAAAGCTCCCGCCAGCTTCATTCAAACGACGCTCTGGCCGGAATTCTGCGATATCCAGAAAGCGCTCGAGGAGTATCTTCTGGAAGCCACCAATCGTATCATCCGCGAAGAAGTATTCGGCGATTCCGCAGAGGCCCAGGAACGTTAACGAATCACGAAAATTTCCGTCCCTCAAGCCACCTCACGAGCGGGTAGCCAAGACTCTAGAGTTCGAACGATTCGCCCAGGTAAATCTTCTTCACTTCCGCATCTCTACCCAGCGCTTCCGGCGAACCGGCGCGAAAAATCTTTCCATTATTGATGATGTAAGCGCGATCGGTGACCGCCAGCGTCTCGCGTACATTATGATCGGTGACCAGAATCCCAATGCCTGCGCCCTTGAGATCGAAGACGATCCGCTGCAGCTCCATCACCTGAATGGGATCGATTCCGGAAAATGGTTCATCGAGCAGCAGAAAGCTCGGTTCGATCACCAGCGACCGTGCGATCTCCACCCGCCGCCGCTCACCGCCCGACAGCATGTACCCTTTGCTCTGCTGCACTTTTTCGAGCCCCAGCATCTCAATGAGGCGCACCATGCGCTGGCGCCGTTCTCCGTTGGAGAGCGGCAATGTCTCGAGAATTGCCATCAGATTTTCTTCCACCGTCAGCCGCCGGAACACGGACGCTTCCTGCGGCAGGTAGCTGATACCGCGGCGCGCGCGCTCGTACATGGCGAGGGGAGTGATGTCTTTCTGATCCAGCATCACCTTGCCCGAATCGGGCGTGACCAGCCCCACGATCATGTAAAACGATGTCGTTTTTCCCGCGCCATTCGGCCCCAGCAAACCAACCACTTCGCCTTGCGAGACGGAAATCGAGACGCCGTCCACCACTTTACGGCCGCGATAGGACTTGGATAATTCCGATGTCTGAAGAACTCGCATGAAGCTATTTCCGGCGGATCTTGCTCACCGCCGGCTGTGCAGGGACCCCATTTACGAGCAGCCTATCATCGTTGGAGTAGTAGATCAATTGCTGCCCGCGCGTTGTACCTTTCACCGAGTCCTGCAGTTCAGGCTCGCCTTTCTCCAGAACCACTTTCTCCTCATCCACAAAATAATCGGCATGTTCCGATGTCCCGCGGCGCACACGTTTCGGCGTAGTCTGTACGATCACCACCGCCCCGTCGGCTGACGCCTTTTCCAGGCTCGAATCATTCTCCTTGCCCTTTTCTTTGCTCTGTTCTTTCAGGAATGCTTTGATCTCCCGCGCCTTTACGTCAAGGATGGCACGCCGCAAAGTAACTCCGCCGGTATAATGCGCCATCCTTTCCTTGTCGGAATAGAGCATGGCCGGAGCCTGAATGAGCGTAAAAACAGGAGTCTTCTTTTTTGTTTTGGGATCCTCTTTCTGCTCGAGCAATTGGCTCATGACCTTTCCATTCGCGCGCAGCAGCGAGTTCTTGCGGTCAATTTCGATATGCTCCGCCTGCAGCCTGCTGGATCCTTGCCAGAGAAGGGCGTTGCCGCCGTAGACAATGAGCGACTGTTTCTCCGTCGTATTCATGCGCGCCGCCTTGGCCTGTAAAGGCTCGTCTTTCGATAACATGGCGGAACTGCCGCCTTGCCGGTCCGGCAGGCGGCTCGAGTTCACGTTACCGTCCGCTTGAAAATCTTCGTTCCTCTGATCGAGCACGATTCGGTCCGCGGTGGTGGAGCCGGTGGGGTCCCACACCCTTGCCGATTGAAGGAGCGTGATGCGATTGGAGGCCTGATCGAGCAGCGCCCGTTCCGATTGAGCTTTGCGCTCACCTTCCTCATAACGAAAGTCGCCCGATTGCTCGAGGCGGGTCATTTCGCCGGTCTTCGGCGCAAACTGCGCGGTCAATTCCTTGCTGGTAGTCAATGCCGGGGGCTGGGGTTTGCCTTGCTTCGGCGCGTTTTCTGTCCGCGTTTGCGCTTGCGTGGTATGGAAACTCTCGATGTGATTTTCCGCCCCGTAGACGACATGAAAGCGGTCTCCCTCCACCCGGCGCTTGCGTTGTCCGGGGCGATTCGGAAGAAACTCCAGAATCGCGGGCGTGAGCGTGTCCAACGTATCGATTTCATGGCCTCCGGGCTTCATCCTCATCTCCACAATTTCGCTGCGCAGCAGGCGGGTCTCAGCGGGCAGGTGATCTTTGCGGGCGAGCGGTTTCGATTCCACCACCGTCTTGCCGCTGGCGAGCGCCCGCCGCAGCACGCTTTCATTTCCCTGCAGGTCGAAGTCGAGGTCTACCTGATCCGTCCGCGTGGTGGTGACGCCAAATTCAGTGGTAGTTGTCAACTGCGCGTTTCCTTGCCCCTTGATCTTCTCCACTTCACTCTTTTCCGAAAGGTTCATCGTAAGCCGATCGGCCGCATATTCCAGCAGACGTCCCGGAAAGCGATCTACTCCCTTGGCCGCGGTAGTTTCCACCAGGCGAATGGAGCCAAGCTCTTTGTCGAGCGTGACCACGGCCCCTTTCCCTTCCAAAGTCATGTTGTCCCGGCTCAACTTCGCCCACGGCGACAGCAGAACCTTGGATTCCTGTTCCTTGTAGAGCACCTGCCCGGCCTGCACCTTCATCGCGCGTTTGTCCTTGCCGTGGCCATGCCAGATCAACTCGGCCTGACTGTTCAGAATCAACTCATGGGTGGCGGGATCATATTCGGCTCCCACGGACCTTCCCCGGCCTCGATCGAAAAGAAAACTTGCCTCGCGCTCGGTCCGCGCTTTTCCAGTCTTGCTGTCGAAGCGAATACCGGACGACTTGATGTGAACCAGCCGCGACGCTTTCGGCTCCTCGCCCTTGACCACGCCCATGGTGATATCTGCTTCGCCCTCCGAATAAAGAAAGCCTTCCGCCATGTCAAAGACGGCGCGGTCGCTCACCACATGATCGTAAGTTTCATTATCCTTGCGGTAGATCTTGAGGTCCACTTTCTCGAGTTCAAACTGGCTCGGTTCCTTGATCTGGCGAAAGTTTTTTGCCCGCACGGAAACCGCCGGACGCCCGTCGCCGGCACTGCGTTCCCAATGCCAGTCTGTGGCCGTGGCATTCACGTCATTCGGCAGGGGCTTGGGAGAGGCTGGAGCATCGCGTTTGAGCGCAGCCATGCGCTGGCGGTAGGTTTCACCAAGGTATCCGGCAATCGCGAGAATGGCGATCAGGAATAAAGGGCGGGCGCGCCGCATGGAGTATGTCCTAAGAATAGCAACTAGCTGCCGACGTACTTCGCATAGAGGCTGCGTGCGATACCAATGTCCGTGGTGCCTTTGATAATGGCCCGGCCATCGGGGAAGACGGTCATCTCATAGGGGGGAAGAAAAAATCGCAGGGCGAACTCGTTGCGGCGGACCTTGCCCAGGGGGCGCAGCCTGCCCTCCAGGTCAGCCAGATCGAGCGGCTTGGAACGCTCATGAATCTGCACCGCATTGCGGCCGCAGAGGCTGATGGGAGTGCGCCCGCGGCCCTCGAGATGAACGAAGCTGCGCTGCCCGCAAGCGATGCATCCGGATTGCGGTTCCGGCTGCCGGATTTGCCTTATCGCGCCAGTCCACACATCGATGGTCGTGATCCTGGCCGCGGGCGCTTTGCCTACCAGGATTTGCATCGCCAAGCTCACTTGCAGGGACGCAATCAGAGACGTGATGGTGTTGAGGACTCCGGCGGTTTCACAGGTCTCCTGCACTCCTGAAGGCGGGTCGGGATAAATGCATTTCAGACACGCCGTTTTTCCCGGTAGGATGGGCATGACCAAGCCGTAGCTGGCGACTGCGGCTCCGTAAATCCAGGGAATGTTGCGTGCGATGGAAAAGTCGTTGATGAGATAGCGGGTCTCGAAGTTATCGGTACCGTCAAGGATCAGGTCTGCCTCGTTCAGTAGTTCTTCAGCATTCGCCGGGGTGAGGTCGGCTACAAGTGGATTTACTTTGACGCCGCTATTAATCCTGGCGATGCTGCGCGCGGCCGCCACGGCTTTCGGCAGTGCTTCGGCGGCATCCTTTTCTTCAAACAACCACTGGCGCTGGAGGTTGCTCAGTTCGACATAGTCGCGATCGAGGATGTCGAGAGTGCCTACTCCCGCACGCGCCAGCGCCCCGGCCTGGAAACTACCGAGCGCGCCGCATCCCACGATGGCTACTTTGGAGGCGAGCAGACGATCCTGCCCCAGCCGCCCGATCCCTTCGAAAAGAATTTGCCTTGAGTAGCGCTCCATCTCTCAGCGTAACAGGAGGAGCGTCCGGCGCCACGCCCTTATTCACCGCAATGCTATTCTCATAAACTCATGTCCAAAATGCGGGAAGAGATCCGCCAACAGCCGGCCGCGCTCGAGCGCACGCTGCGGCTAGAGATGAAAGGCGTCGAAAAGCTGCGCAAGCGTCTGTCGGCCAATCCGCCGCGAATGATCGTGCTCGCCGCCAGGGGCACATCCGACAACGCTGCCGTGTTCGGCAGGTATCTGCTGGAAATAGCGACCGGCATCCCCGTTTCCCTCGCCGCACCCTCTATTTTCACGCTGTACGGAGCTACGCTGCGTTTCAAAGATCTGCTGGTGGTGGCCATCTCCCAATCCGGGGAATCCACTGACACCAATCTTGTCCTGGAACGCGCTAAAGAGGGCGGCGCACTCACCATCGGCATCACCAATGAGCCGGACAGCACGCTAGCGAAACTGGCTGAATACACATTCCTGGTGCGCGCCGGCCGTGAAAAGAGCGTCGCCGCTACCAAAACCTACACCGGACAGTTGATGATGCTCTATCTGCTTGCCTACGCCTTGGGAGCCGAGCTGAAACTGGATGATCTGCGGAGACTCCCCGAGTGGGCTCAGTCGGCCTTGAAGATCGAACCCGAGATTGCCGCCCGCGCCGGCCGCTACCGCTTCATGAATCACACGGTGGTGGTGGGGCGTGGTATCAACTATGCCAATGCGTTCGAATTTGCGCTCAAGATGATGGAGACCTGCTACGTGGTGGCGGAACGGTTTTCTTCCGCCGACTTCCTCCACGGTCCAATCGCCATTGTCGAACGCAGCTTCCCTGTTTTTCTCTTCGCCCCCACCGGGGTCACCTGGCCGTCGATTGAGGAGATGCGGGACAAGCTCGTTGACCTCAAGGCGGAGACGCTGCTGATTACCGATACTTCCAACCGCGCCGCCGGCCGGCTGGATAAGCGCCAGGTAGTTACCATACCGGCCCGCCTTAGCCACAGCGGTCCTCTGCCCGAGGAGGTGTTTACGCCTATCCCGTACATCATCCCCGCGCAGTTGTTTGCAGCCAGCCTGGCGGAAGAGAAGGGCCTTGATCCCGACCAGCCGCGCACGTTAACAAAAGTTACTCGAACTTTATAGCCGTCAGGAGGGCATACGGCCGGTACTGGCCGGTTTCGCACCATGACCGCTTGAGGCGTAAAACAGGCTGAACATGACCCGCTCTATGAGACTTACGTTGACCCCGGTGCGCTCCGTAGCTTGGAAATAGCGGACGAACCGCATCGTGCGCGCCGGCACCGAGTTCTCCACGGCTGCCTTAGCCATCGCAAAAGTGATCGAAGCGAGGAGCGCCAGCAGGATCACCCGCTTCAGTCGAGGCGTATATTTGCTCCCCATACCTGGTTAGACGGAAATTACCGGGATATAGTTAGCAGCTTACAAAACTTAACAGGGCACGGGGAACAACGCCTTTTCCAAGTCGCGCGCGAATCGGCGCATGTTTTCCAGCTGATCTCCGCTGGCGATCCGCTCGAAATCCTTGGCCACAAACATTTGCTGCCCATGCCGGCGGGTCAGCACCGCCATCCCGCGTTCCGTCAGAAGTCCGGGCGCGCCCATAGCGCCGAACCCGCCTTGAAGAGTGCGATCCACCAGCGAGATAAAACCGTCCCGCTCAAACACCCAATGCCGCTCAAACTGTGTAAGAGGCAGAAGCCGGATGTTGGCGGCAACCAGTCTTTCTAAAGTCTCCCGCATGGCCTACATCTTGTAACGGCCGAGATCCTCATCATTCAGATTCTCCAGCCAACGGCGCAGTTCTTCATTGCTCACGCGATCGGTCAAGGCGCTCACCTGCTTCGAGGACTTCAGCACGGAGTCATCCACATAGATCGGGCAATCCAGCCGCAGGGCCAATGCAAGCGCGTCGGAAGGCCGCGAATCCACAGTAATCAGCTCTCCGTCCTTCTCCAGCCAGATCAACGCGTAGAACGTGTCGTCCCGGAGCTCATTCACCACGATCTTCCGGACGGCCGTTTCCAGACCCAGCAGCAGCGTCCGGATCAGATCGTGCGTCATGGGACGCGGCGTGGAAACCTTTTCAATCTCGAGCGCAATGGCGTTCGCTTCATAGATGCCTACCCAGATAGGCAGGATCGTACTGCCGCTCACATCCTTCAGAATCACGATCGGCATATTTGTGACCGGATCCATCATCAGACCGCGGATCTTCATCTCGACTTCCATGACTGCGCTCCTTTGTTGCCCGCGTTCCATCAGTTGATGCTCTCCCCCACCAGCGAGTTCGGACCCGCCCGCACGACTCTCACCGGCATGTATTTTCCAATCAAGCTTTCATCCGCTGGCCCCGGTGCGGCGAAATTCAGCGTCTTGTTCTGCGAGGTGCGCCCGATCCACTGCAGGGTGGACTTGTTGAAGCCCTCCACCATCACTTCCTCCACCAGCCCGATGTACTCGGCATTGCGGCGGATCTGGATGCCCCGTTGCTTCTCCTGCACGATGGCTAGCCGGCGGCTCTTCTCGTCCTCGGGAATCTGATCGCTGTAATGCTGCGCCGCCGTATTGGGCCGCGGCGAGTATTTGAAGCTGAAGATGGAGTCGTATTCCACCTCTTCGATCAAACTCAAGGTGGCCTCAAAATCTTTTTCCGTTTCACCCGGGAAGCCCACAATAATATCCGTGGATAGTGCAATATTGCGCGGCGAGCGCTTCATCCAGTCGATACGGCGCATGTATTCCTCGCGCGTGTAGAGCCGCTGCATCGCTTTCAACACCGCGCTGCTGCCGGATTGCACAGGAAGATGCACAAAGTTGCAGAGCACGGGGTTCTGATCAATGGCGTCCACGATATCCTTGCCGAAGTCCCGCGGATGCGAGGTAGTGAAGCGCACCCGGCGCAGGCCCGGAGTCTGGCCAATCTTGTGAAGAAGCTGCGCGAAGTTAAGACCCGCGGCGGAGGGATCCCTGTAACTGTTTACGTTCTGGCCCAGCAACTGGATGTCGGTATAGCCCATCTCCGCCAGTTCCCGCGCTTCCGTGAGCACGCTCTCCGCCGTGCGGCTGCGCTCCGGACCTCTTGTAAACGGCACCACGCAATAGGCGCATGACTTGTCGCAGCCTTCAATGATCGTGATGTAAGCGCGATGCGGATTGTCGCGGCGCGTGAGCGGCGTCTCAAACGTATCTTCCGTATCCAGGCTCAAGCCGGTGACGCGCTTGTTTCCCGCCTCGAGTTGCACCAGCATCTGCGGCAGCTGGTTATAGCTTGCCGAGCCGCACACCATACTCACATGCGGAGCCTTTTCGAAAATCCGCTCCCCTTCCTGCTGCGCCACACATCCCAACACCGCAAACGTTTTTCCCTTGTGATTGCGCTTGAAGTCCTGCAGCCGGTGAAACACCTTCTGCTCGGCTTTATCGCGGATGCTGCAGGTATTGTAGAGGACCAGATCGGCCGCCTCCGGCGTCTCCACCTGATCGTAGCCGCGCGACATCAGGGTGCCGATCACCTTCTCCGAGTCGTGCACGTTCATCTGGCAGCCGAACGTCTCAATGTAAAACTTCTTCATGAGCCCCACTCCTTCATTATAGTGGCCATCGCAGCGCCCTACAGTTTACGCGCGGAGCCGAGATAGATCGCATTGAGAACCAGCTTGAAAGTGCTGAACGTTTGCCCCCGGAACTGCGGCCGGAAGCCGAACAGGACCACTTGCCCTTTTCCATACCGGGCATGAATCAGCGCGGACTTGCCGGTCACCTGCCGCTCTCCCGAAAGCCAGCCGCTGGCAAGCAGATTGGTGGCGGCATAGCTTGCGACGCTTTTGATTTCCCGATCACCCTTGTTGAATTCGGCCAGCAGATTGATGTCCCACGCCTGTCCACCGGTCGAAAATAACAGCGCCTCTTTCGGCATACCGAACGCAATGGGCTGCGTCGTATCCACGTTCATTCGAAGGATCGAGCCGGGACTATAGAACCCGGTGGAGGGCACATCATCGGCCGGTTCCGTTTCCGCACGGGCACGTAGGCGCGGCGTTACGGGCAGAGGGAAGAACTGCACTGGCAAGTCGGTCGCGGAATCGAAGGCGATCAACGTGCCGCCTTCGCGCACGAACCCCTCGAGAGCGCCGAGGCCCGCCAGCGTAATGCCGCCGGTATACTCAGGCCTCTGCCGCGCCGCTGCCTCGGCGGTTCCAGCGCGCGGGGCGGCCATATTCTCTCCGTCCCGCGTACCATGCAGAATAGAGTTGGCTGTCTGCGCGGCGATCAAGATCGTGTCAAACCGGCTGCGCAGCCCGTTGCGGAAGTCTTTGTTGTGGATCACGGTGTGCTGCAAATGAAAATAATCGAGCATCCATTGGGTCCAACCGGTATCCATATTTGCCGTAAATGGTTCGTAAAGCGCCACGCGCGGGCTAAGCAGCTCATAAGCCGCCTTCTGGAACGCGTCCGCCGGCGCACGGCCGTCCACCAGGATGGTTCCGTCGGCCCCCCATCTCACCTTGGTTCCTTTTTGAAGCAGGTCGATGGTGGCAAGGAACGAAGAATGATCGCGGTGATCGAGCGAGGGCTGGGGCAGGCGCAGATCCGGATCGGAATCAAGCCCCGCCTCAAATCCTTCTTCTATACGATCCACCTGGACGCCCATCATCATGCGCAGCGTCCATCCGGCGACATCGTAAGGTCTCTTGGTGGGCCCGGTCTGCCCGCTCTTGATCTCAGGATATTTCTGCGGTTCCATCAGATCCACCAGATAGCTGCGAAAGGGCTGCGCCGTGAGCATCACAAACGTCCCCGCCGGATAGGATTTCCCGCCGGCCTGGAACGTACTCTTCGCCCGCTGCACCACCACGCCGGCCATTTGCATTCTCCGCACCATCTCGATCGCGCTCCGGCGATCCCATTGTTCGGTGGGGACGAGGTAGGCAAAAGGCTTGCCCTTTTTGCCTACCTCGATGTTCGTCTGCGCGAGCTCCCAGGCTTTATAGAGGAAGTGCTCCGATCGCGCCGCCGCCAGATCCAGAATAGCGAAGTCGGCGGTAAGCATATAATCGACAGCGTCGCGCAACCCCCACCGCCCGCCCATCCACGGACGCTGGTAGAAAATAGATGGCTCCCTGGAGGGAATGCCATTGCCAAACCGCTCCGGCAGGTCCTCAAGCCGATACGTCCGGGGCGAAGCACCGCTGCCCGCGGTCTCCGTGAGAATGCCGTGCATATTATGAAAGGCTGGCACCGAGCGAAGGCCGCCGTTCCACCAGCCATCGAATCCCCAATAGGAAAGGACGCCCGGCTTGTGCTCGCGCGCGAAACGCTCTTTCATCGCCGCTCCGATCAGGTTGATCCCTTCCATCACCGGCGCCGGAATGTTGGGATTGAGCGGCTCCGCATAAGGGGGTACGAAGATCCGCGCGGGGGCGGGAGGAGATTGGTGCTGATTGTAAACAATCTGCGGAAACCACTCCTGAAACAACAGCCTCGTGACGTTACGCGTCTCTTCCAGATTCAGCATGTACCAGGCGCGATTGTTATCGTGCCCGGCGTACTTGTGATAAAGATGCGGAAGCGGGGCTTGCTCATAGGGAGTTCCTACGTTTTGACGGTACCAATGAGAAACCCAATCCAGCCCGTCCGGATTGATCACCGGAATCTGAATGAGAATCACGTTCTGCCGGATTTTAGTCACTTCGGCGCTCTCATCGGTCAGCATCTTGTAAGCGAGGTGCGGAGCCTGCTGTACGGGAGCCACTTCGCTCGCATGCAGCCCGGAATCGATCCACACGATCGCCTTCCCTTCGAAAGAAAGCTTGCGGGCTTCCTCTTTGGTCGCCAGTCCCAGCGCTAGTTTACGGTTCAGGTCGCGATAGTGATCGAGCCTCGCAAGATTGGCCGCATCGGAAATGAACGCGGCATACATGGCCCTCCCCAGCGCGGATTTGCCAAAAGGAACCAGCTTGATGCGATTGGAGGATTTCTCCAGCTTCTGGAAATACGAAATAATGTCCTGATAATCGGCAAGCTTGTAATCGTCGCCCGGTGAATACCCGAAATGATCCTTGGGCTCCGGTACGGCGGCCACAACAAGGGCACACCACGACAGCATGACTGCAGCAAGCTTGCGCATGATGCAGTCAATAATACCAAGGGCCCTCGCGGCTCAAAGATTGAGACGCGCGGCTAGGTGAGGAACCTGGATCCGTTGCCAGCGGATGCGGGCTCGGCAAGCGGCTTGGCGCTGAAGATGGAGCAGGCTTTCGCCAATTGACCCAGGTCGCCATTCTCTTCCACGGTCAATTCATGCTCCACCCAATTGGATAAAGGAATGTTGCGGAAGTATAGACGTTCTTGCAGGACCATCGACTTCTTGCTGGCAAATAAGGATTTACTCTCGCGCGCATAGTGCCGCTCCTCCACGCGGAAGTCCCCCAGAAACTCATTCAGAGAATCCCGGCGGGCAGACTCTTCGGTGGCCTTCACTTTTTCCACGAGAATCTTTTCCTGCGAATCGATCGTCGCTCGCGCCGCTGCCAGGACTTCCCGTTCCCTTGCGACGGCGACCTCCATTCGCGCCTGCATGATATAAAACGACAGAAGGGCCGACCCTGCGGCCACGAATACGGGGAGAAGCAGCCAGATCAAAGGTTCCATACCAGTACTTTAATCGGCGGGTACCATCCAATTCTTTAGGGCGCCGCTAAAGTTCAATTGTCTTGGCGGCAACCTTGTATTTTTCCAGCTTGCTCTCATTTACCTCAAAGCCCAGGCCAGGAGACGCCGGCGGGTGAAGACAGCCGTCTTGCACTTCCAGAAATGGCTGAATGATGTCGTCGCGAAACCAGCGCGTGCTCGCTTCCACATCCGTCGGAAAGGTGCAATGGCTCAGCGTGCCCAAAGCCATGCCCTGCGCCTGTCCGATCCCCAGCTCCGGCATGGTGCCCACCCACACGGGAATCCCATGCTGGCGGCACATCTCGTAGACCGCCATTGCGTTGCCGAACCCGCCTACGCGCTGGATCTTGATATTGGCGATCTTCAAACTGCCCAGGCGGATTGCCTGGCGAAGATCGTCCACTGATTCTAAGCTCTCATCCAGGCACACCGGAGTTCGTACCTTGCTCTGCAGTTCCGCCAGCTCACGCAGCATCGGACCCGGAAAGGGTTGCTCGTACATCATGAGTCCGAAGTCGTCCAGCTTCCGGAAAACTTCGATGTCCGTGAGATCATAAGCGCCATTGGCATCGACAAACAGCGGGATATCTCCGAACGCCCCTCGCACCGCCCGGACCAACTCCACGTCGCGGCCCCGCTCAATCTTGATCTTGACCCTCTTGTAGCCGTGCGGGAGATACTTGCCGATCGCCCTTAGCATGTCGTCCAGGTCATCGTAAAGACCCACGGCGAGGCCCGATTCGACGGGTTTCGCCGTCCCACCCAGAAGTTCGTAGAGCGGTTTGCCCTGCCGGCGCGCCTCTATATCCCAAAACGCGGTCTCGATACCCGTTTTCGCGAAATTGCTTCCCGGCAGCGCGCCGATCCACTCGGCCGCCGCCCGCCCGTTGTCGAAGGACTTGCCCGCCAGCGCCGGAGCCAGTTGCTCCGATAACTCCTGCCAGCAGCTTTCCGGGGTATCCGACGAGTAAAACGTTCCGGACATCGGCGACGACTCCCCGAACCCTACCAGATCCTCGGTCTCCACCCGCACGACAATGCCGTCCTTCTCTGAAACCGCTCCCGAGCTGATCCGGAATGGCTCCACCAACGGCACCCGCACGTGCGTGAGGGTTACTTTCCTGACAATCATAAAACGCGTTTCCCCTTGCAGATGGTGAGCTTGCTGACGACGCGCTGCTTCGCGGTCACGCTAGCTTTTTGCGAGTCGATCAACGGAAACTCGCCGTCCTCAATACCGAGCAGCGCCACATCGGCGGGCGACCCCACCGCCAGCGTGCCCAGACCCTCGACACGGCCGATAATCTTCGCCGGAGCAATGGTTGTCCGCTTCAACACATCGTCAAAGGACATCCCCAGATGCATCATCTTGGACATCGTCGTCGGCATATCGAAAACGGGCCCGCGCACGTTCAGATTGTAAATATCGGTGGAAATGGTGTCGGCTACAAACCCGTCCGCCAGCGCTTTCCGCGCCGCTTCGAAGTTGAAGCTGCCGAGCCCGTGGCCGACGTCGAACAGGACGCCGCGCTCACGCGCTTCCCGGACGCTTCGCCGCACCTTTCCCGCGTCGTCAATAATGCCCAGCGTATGGCGATTGTAGCAGTGGGTGACCACGTCGCCGGACTTCATCAATTCCATCACCTGGTCGGTGCTCGGAGGCGCGAAACTGATATGCGCCATCAGCGGCAGGCGGTAGGTGTCGCACAGCTCCCGCGCGATTTTCAGAAAGTCGTAGCTGTACCGCCCATTCATGTTGGAGCCGACTTGCAGCTTGATGCCGAGCAGGATGTCCTTGTTCGCAACTACCGTCTCTCCGGTGCGCTTCATGAACGATCGGACATATTGGACCTGGTCCATGTCCGGATTTCGATTGTCGGGATAGAGATAGACGTACCCGAAGATCCGCACTCGCGAGGGTTCGACGATAAATTTGCGGAAACCTTCCGCCTGCGTGACACCGAAGCTCCCGGCATCCACCCAGGTGGTGACGCCTGACCGCGCCGCAATCGGAGCGGCCTCCACGCCGATCCCAGTAGCCGCGTGGTAGCAATGCGTGTGCAGGTCGACCAGCCCGGGCGTCACGTACATGCCGCGTGCTTCCACGACGTCCACGCCGCGCGCCGCCGGGATACTGTCCTCGATGCTCGCGATGCGGCCGCCCGCGATGCCGACGTCCGCGCGGCGCTTGAAACCGCGTGCCGGGTCGCAGACCGTTCCATTTCTTATCAACAGGTCGAAGCGCTGCGGCTGGGCCGCTGCTGCTCCGGCGATGGCGCCTAAAAAGTATCGACGGTTCACTTAGAGTTTCATTCCTTGCCGTAGTGCATTATAGTAGGAAACTTGTGACCTGGTCGAATCACAGCCGCCGGAAGTTCCTTCACCGAGCGACAGGCATCGCCGCCTCGTGTGCGTTCCCAGCCGCCCCTCAACAAAAGCGCGGCTTGAAGATCTTCATGCACTGGGATATGGAAGGTGCGACCGGCATCTTCACCCGGGAGCAGGCGTGGTATTGGGAAAACGGCGTCCGGCCCCAGGTGGCCACCGAGGCTCGTGAGCTTTTCACCGCCGGCGTCAACTCAGCCAGTTCGGCCGCCTTGGCCGCGGGCGTCACCGAACTGATTGTGTGCGACACGCATCATGGCGGCGGCAATCTGATCCGGGAGAAGGTCTTGTCCGACCCGCGCATCACCTATCTGTTTCGAAGTGTGGGATTGGAGAACGGCAAGCGCCGCTGGATGCCGGGATTGGATCAGAGCGTCGATGGGCTGATGCTTCCCGGCCACCACGCCAAGACATCCACGGAAGGCGCCTTTCTCCCGCACACCTGGAATTTCGAATGGCTCGATTTCACGATTAATGGTCAAAGCGTCGGCGAGATTGGAATCGAGACATGCTATGCCGGCCACTGGGACATCCCCCTCATCTTTGTACAAGGCGATGACGCCGCTTGCCAGGAAGCGCGCCGCCAATTTCCCGAAGTGGTGACGGCTGCCGTAAAACGCGGAACGACGGACTCCTGTACTGGTCTTGACCCGGCCGCTGGCCATAAAGAGACGGCGAGGCGAATTACCGAGGCGATTGAAAAACTTCGCAAGGAGAAGCTGCGCCCCTACAAGCCCACTCTTCCCCTTACCCTGACGGTGCGGATGAGAACCATGGATGGAGCGGCCAAGGCTGCTCAACGGCCGGGCGTATTGCGGCTGGATGATCACACCGTGGAAGCTCGCGTCGGAACGCAGGCGGAAGTGGTGAAGTGGCTGGTGGGATCCGGACTCGACATGCCCCCGGAAAAATAAGCGCGGCGGCGCTTACTTCTTCCCGAGCACGCCCTCGATCGTGTTTACGGTCAAGATCTTTTTAGACCAGCGTTCGAGTTGGACAGAGGGAGCCGTTTCCAGCCGCTCGTCCACCCATTTGGGCAGCCGGCCGAATTTCGTTGTCAGGAGTCCGCGAAGCATGCTCGCCTTAGCATCCCGCATAGCGTCCTGCACGAATTCATTCTGATAGAAGTCCGTTGTGCTGCCCATAGTCTTCAATTCCATTCTGAGCCGTCCCGTTAGGCGGCGCAACCCTGACAGTAGCAGAAGTTGGGACAATACTCGTTGCCGCTCCGCTCCTCTCAACCGGCTTGCCTGTGCGGCGATTTCCTGTACCTTCTCGGCCCCGCCGCCCGCAAGCATCGCGAGCGCCAGATCGCCCCGCCGGCCGCTTGCCAGGAATCTCCCGGCATCCAATTCCCGAATATCCATCAAGGCATACCCCGACTTAGTCCCGCCAAGATCCACATGATCGTCCATCCGCATCCTGGGCTGCCCCACATACAAAACTACCTGACGCACCCGGCGCCGGTACTTCTGGCCCAGCAGGAGACAATAGATCCCCATGCGGTACGGCATATCCCTGTCGTTG
>DATLCW010000333.1:0-29425 GCA_035526195.1 Bryobacteraceae bacterium | reverse complement strand
CATACAACTGGTATCTACCATGGCGAATGATACGCCTGTCAGCCATTTGCTGCGCGGTCATAAAGCAACGCTCGAGTTTACCCGTACGGGCTTCACCATCACGCCGCAGAAACTGTACGCAAACGATGTAAAACCCGTAATTTACGAGAAGAAGGGGGCTGAGGACATCGGGCTACATCATAAGAATCTGCAGGCCGCGATCCGCAAAAACGAAGCGTTGAAGTGCGATTGCATGCTGGGTTATTACGGCGTAGTGGCCGCCCGCATGGGTGTCGAATCCTACCGCCGCCGCAAATACATGGCATGGGATAAAACCAGGGAGCGCATGACTCATGCTTAAGCTGGCGCTCGCATGCGCCGTGGCGCTGCCCGCATTTTCCCAAACCTATGACGTGTTACTGAAGGGCGGCCATGTCATCGATCCACGCAACAATCTCGATGCCGTGCGCGATATTGCCATCAGCGCGCGGAAGATCGCCGCGGTCGCGGAAAACATTCCCGCCTCGCAGGCTCGTCAGGTGCTGGATGTACGCGGGCTCTACCTCACCCCGGGTCTGCTGGACATCCATGTCCACGTATTCAATACCACCGGAGTCAAAGATGCGTGGGCGGGCGACAACAGCGTTTCCCCCGATAGTTACAGCTTTCGCACCGGCGTCACCACCATGGCCGATGCCGGAAGTTCCGGCTGGCGCAATTTCGAAACATTCCGTCACACCGTAATTGACCGCGCGAAAACCCGCGTCTTCGCCTTCATCAATATCGCAGGTCTCGGCATGATGACCAATATCGTGGAGCAGGCCATTTCCGATATGCAGCCGGCCCAAGTCGCCAAAATGGCCAAAAAACACAAGGATGTGGTGGTGGGCGTGAAGAGCGCGCACTACGAAGGGCCGGAGTGGGTCAGCGTGGAACGCGCACTGGAGGCGGGCCGCCTGGCGGACATCCCGATTATGGTCGATTTCGGCTGGTTCCTGAAGTCCCGGCCGTATTGGCAGCTGGTCACCGAGAAACTGCGCCCCGGAGACATGAGCACGCATTTCTTTCGCGGTCCGGTGCCTGTCGCCGATGAGAGCGGGAAGCTTTACGACTACCTGCGGCAGGCGCGCGCCCGCGGCGTGAAGTTCGATGTCGGCCACGGCGGCGGCAGCTTCGTCTTTCGCAACGCGGTGCCGGCGATTGCTCAGGGTTTTTATCCGGATTCCATTTCCACCGATCTGCACTCCGGAAGCATGAACGGCCCGATGTTCGATATGCCGACCACGATGTCCAAGATGCTCGCTCTCGGCATGCCGCTGAACGACGTGATCCTTCGTTCCACCTGGAATCCGGCGCAGCAGATCAAGCATCCCGAGTTGGGGCATCTCACCGTGGGCGCGGTGGCGGATGTTGCGGCCTGGCGGCTGCTTGAGGGCGATTTTTTTTATGCCGATCCTGATGGGGGACGCGTCCCCGCCCGGCAGCGGCTGCAATGCGAGCTTACCCTACGTGACGGCGCCATCGTGTTCGATTGGAACGCCCGCGCCGGTGTGGATTGGAAGACTCTGCCAAAAGACTACGGCGTAAGAAAGACGGAGTTCATCATTCCTCCGCCCAGGAAAAACTAAGGCTTCGCTTCCCGCATCCTGCGGCGACCGGGCAAACCTGTTGCACTGGAAAACAGCGATCAGGCCGGCGATCGGTGTACGGCGCGGCCGGGGGCGCTTTAACGCATGTATTCGAGAAACCGGGCGGCGTAGCGGTCCAGCGTGGCGAGGTCGCCGCCATCCGCCAGTGGAGAACACATTTCATAAGCCACCGTCCCTTGGAACCCACTCCTCGAAAGCGCGCCCAGAAACTCCTTATAGTCGATGAATCCTTCCCCCATCGGAACCGCCTGCACAAAGGGCGTCTGCTTCTCATAGTTCACCAGCGCCGCATTGTAGCGGTAGCGCGGGCGAAGCTGGTAATCGGCAATCGTCGTGTGCACGGTCATCGGCCCCATGGCCCCCGCCGCCGATTCCAGGTTCTCGCCATGCAATGCCGGAGCCCAGGCATCAAACATCGCTTTACAATTCGGCTCATTCACCGTACGGATCAGGTCGTGCAAAGTCTGATAGCCAACGGCCATGTCGTGGTGATTCTGAACCCCCAACGTCACACCCAGCCCGGCGGTACGCCCGGCGCACTCTTTCAGCGTGTCCACGATCAGCCGCCACTGGCGCGAATAATCCGCGGCCGGATTGTCGTACCCAGTGAAGATCCGCACCGTCTGCGCCCCGACATCGCGCGCGAGCGTGGCAAGTTCAACAATGTATTGCGTCTGAATTTCCCGATGCGGCACTTCCCCATGCTCCATGTCCGCCGTCAGATTGTTGTAGCCCGCGATCACCACGTGGCGCAGCTTGTGCGTCTCGATCAACGTCCTGAGCCGGGACCGCTGCTGCGCGCCGTAATCCAGGATGGAAAGATGCGGCCGCTTGGCCATCAGCATCACGCCGTCATAACCCAGTTGCGCCGCCTTGCTGATAAAATCTTCAACGCTTAGAAACGCCTGGCCCCACAGACCCGCATAGCTCACCGAATGCAACAGATATCCCTGGCTCATGGTTGTATCTTAACTTCATTGCAAAGCCAGCAGCTTTGACGGATTGGTCTTTACAACCTGGTTAATCTGAGCTTCCGAAACTCCTTGCTGCCGCAGTCCCTTAAAAATCTGCTCCAACCCGTCCGGATGCAATGGATTGCCCGCTTGCCCGAAATCGCTCGAAAGAATCACCGCGTTCCACCCTACCTCGCGCATCGCCCCGGCATACTGCGGGAACTCGAACTCCTTCTGTGTCCCTATCACTGCATTGCCCACAAACTCGATCATCGCCCCGGCCTCTACAGCCGCTTTCATCTGCGAGGTACTCATCGCAACGTACTTCAACATGGCGTGGGTAACCACAATCGACTTCACCCCGCGGCGCCTGGCTTCCCGGACCAGCATCAACACTTCCGCCGGACTCGAATGCCCGGTCGCGAGTACCAGCTTATTCTTCGCAATGAGATCGAGCACTTCCAACACTTCCGGCAGCAGTTTGGCGCCGCGCGATACGGACACGAACGGCCGCTGCTCCTTCGTCACCCGCATATGATTCTCGGAATCGAACGTCGGCATCCAGACCACGCGGCCATAGCCGCCCTTCACACGCGTCATCCGCTCCACCGCCACCGGGTTGACCCCTCCCACCGTACGGTTCAGCGCAATCCCGCCGAAAACCTCTATCCCCGGGACCTCCTGTCTCGCCAACGCCGCCCATGCCGCGGTCGGCTCGTAATGATTTTTCAGCACCAGGCCCCGGTAGCCTTTCTGTTTCGCCAGCCGCACCAGGTTCAGCGCGTCGATGGAGCGCGGCACGCTATCCGGATCGCTGTGCGCGTGGATGTCCATCACCCCTTGCAGGCTCTGTCCCCAGGCCGCGGCGGTGAACGCAAAAACGAGAAAATAAGGAGTCATCGGAGAAGTCCCTGCTAAACTGGTAGTTTATGGCAAAACAATACGCGGCTCAGCCGCCCATGACCATTGATGGAAACAAAACCTACGTGGCAACGCTCGAAACCTCACGCGGTCCCATAGTTTGCGAATTGTTCACCAAAGACGCGCCCGCCACGGTGAATAACTTCGTCTTCCTGGCGCGCGATGCCTTCTACGATAACACCACCTTCCATCGGGTCATTGCGGATTTCATGATTCAGGGCGGAGATCCCACCGCCAGTGGACGCGGCGGCCCCGGCTACCGCTTTGAAGATGAGCTGAAAAACAACCCGCGCCGCCATCAGGTGGGCTCTCTTTCGATGGCCAACAGCGGCCCCAACACCAACGGCAGCCAGTTCTTCATCACGCACATCGCCACCGATTGGCTCGATGGAAAGCACACCGTATTCGGCCAGGTTACGCAGGGTCAGGATGTGGTGAATGCCGTGCAGCAGGGCGACAAACTCATCAGCGTGAAGATCGAAGAAAAATAGCGTCACTTCACGGTCGGATACGAAATTCCTAATTGCTCCAGGTACGTTTTGTACTTTGCCGCGTCGTAGTAGTACTTGCGTAGCTGGGGCGCGAATTTTTCCATCTTCTCTTTGTTCAGCTCTATAGCGGGCTGATCGGTTTCCGCGATCAGCGGCTTGTACTTCGTGTCCTTCGTCTGCACGTCGCGGAAGTACTTCCAGGCATCCTCCACCAGTTTTGGCTGCGTCAGAAAATCGAGCGCCGTCAGCACCTGCGCTTTCGCTCCGGCCGTGGAACCCTTATGCGCGATGGGCGTCGCCATGGCTACGGCATTGGCCCAGTGATGCCCGGGCAGACTCGGAATATTTGCCGGATAGCGCATGTATACCATCGGAAGGTTCCACGAAATGTCCGCTACATCGTCCGTTCCGCCTCCGCGCGGCTCCTTCGGCGGACCGAACTCATCCACCACATGTTTGAGCCCTTCCTCTTTCTGTCCCAGCTCCTTCTGCAGTGCCTTCGCCAATGTCTGATCGGCGTCGGACCACTCCGGCATTCCCACCATGTCGATATTCTTCTTCTGCACTTCCGCCACAACTTTATTAAAGTGCTCTGGCCACGCCGACCCGACCACGCGCCAGCTTACGGAAGTCCCGGTCATGGTTGCCGCCGACTTGGCGATCATGTTTCCCGCGTCAAACATTTCCTTGATGCGCTCATAATCGAGTTCGCGGAAGAAATACCAAACCGTCGCTTCCTCCGGCACCACGTTAGGCTGGTCCCCGCCGTTGGTAATCACGTAGTGCGAGCGCTGCTCCGGCCGCATGTGCTCGCGCCGCATATTCCAGGCCACGTTCATCAACTCCACCGCGTCCAGTGCGCTTTTTCCGCGCCACGGTGCACCCGCGGAATGAGCGGACTGCCCCTTAAACGTGTACTGCACCGACACCAGGCCACTGTTGCGCTGGCCCTGCCCATAGCTGGTGCCGAACTCCGTCCCGACATGCACGCCAAGCATGATGTCCACGTCCTTGAACAGTCCCGCTCGCACCATGTAAGCCTTGGTGCCAAGCAGTTCTTCCGCTACGCCGGGATAGATCCGCAGCGTCCCCTGGATTTTATTCTTCTGCATCAGTTGCTTCAGGACCAACGCCGCCGTCACATTCACCGCCATCCCGGAATTGTGCCCTTCCCCGTGACCTGGAGCCCCTTCCACGATCGGTGCGTGGTGGGCGACGCCCGGCTTCTGGGAAGCACGCGGAATGCAATCGATGTCGGTCATGAAGCCGATGCCCGGTTTCCCGGAGCCCCAGGTCGCGATCCATGCGGTGGGAATGCCCGCAACTCCCCGCTCCACACGGAACCCGTTCTTCTCCAGCAGGCCAGTGAGATATTTCGATGTCTCCACCTCCTGGAACCCCAGTTCGGCATAACTGAAAATCTGATCCACCATCTGCTGCGTGAACGTGCGCATCTTATCCACTTCCGCGATCCCCTCTTTCTTTAGCGCATCTAGCGGCGGCGGGGTCTGTGCGCTGCCCGCAGCGGCAGCAAGTGTGGTGACAAGGAAAGTGCGGCGAGTGGCCATGACGTATTGTAAACGATGCAGGAGGCTGAGTTACTCCACAGCGGACTTTATTCCGTAAAACCCACTCGCGATTCTTGCCCATCCGAAGATGCCAAACCAATGCGATTTGCTGGGAACGGGAAGCTGCCCGCGCGCGATCGCTGGATACTAACTTGCATTCGGTGCATAAACAGGGTTTAATCTCTTAATATCGCGCAGCGCACCCACCGGCGCCCGATCGTGCTGCCCAGGGAGTCTCCCCGCTATGCTGTCTAAACCGTTTGCGGACCGCCGTCCGCATTACAATTTTGTCATTGTCGGATCGGGTTACGGAGGTGCCATTACAGCCGCGCGGCTCGCATCCGCCGATATCAATCCGAAACCCGCCATCTGCATTCTGGAGCGCGGCAAAGAGTGGCCCACGGGAACTTTTCCCGATACCTTCCCCGGTCTGATCGCCAATCAGCGGAACCACTTCAATCCTCTCGGCCTCTACGAGATGCTGACCTACACGGATATCTCGGTCATCAAAGGATCGGGCCTGGGAGGCACGTCCCTCATCAACGCGAACGTCGCGCTCGTACCCGACGCCGAAGTTTTTGAGCTTTCCGGTTGGCCTTCCACCATCACCCGCAATGCGCTGCTGCCCTACTACCAGCGCGCCAGCAGCGTCCTCGCCGCCGGGCCCCACCCCCGCGGAGATCAACTCAAAAAGGTTAAGCGCCTCGATCGCCGCGCCCAGGAAATCGGACTCCGCGCCCGCCCGCTGGATATCGCCGTGAATTTCGACATCGACGGCATCAATGTCCACGGCATGGAACAGCGTCCCTGCATCGATTGCGGCGACTGCGTCACGGGTTGCAACGTCGGGGCCAAAAACACCCTTTACATGAACTACCTGCCGATGGCGCAGCGGGCCGGAACCGAAATTTTCACCCAGACCAAAGTCGAATGGGTCGAAAAAATCCCCAGCGGTTGGCGCATCCACGGAGAGTATGTCCGCGGTTTCGAGGATAGCGACCGCTTCACCATGACCGCCGACAACGTGATTCTGTCCGCCGGCTCCATCAATACCACCGAGATTCTGATGCGTTCGGAAATGCATGGCCTTCCTGTTTCTCCGCGTCTCGGCACCGGCTTCGGCGGCAATGGCGATTTCTTCGGACTGGCCTACAACGGAGACAGCCCGGCGGAGGTGCTCGGGTTCGGCAATCATCCCTCTTCGGCTTGGCGCGAGCATGCGCCCGGCCCCACCATCGTTGCCGGTGTACGCTATGCCTCCAGCGCCGGACCCGAGGGCATGTACATTCAGGACCTTTCGTTTCCCAACGCCTACGTCGATGCCGCCCGCGCCGCCTTCTCCCTTCTACGCGGCGAAGATACGGATGCCGGCGATGAAGCGGCCGAGTTGCAGCGAGTGCTGCGCGATGTTGCGCCTTTTTCATCCCGCCGCGCCGATGGAGCGCTGAACCACACCATGTTCTACCTCTGCATGGGCTTCGACGACTCGCGCGGATCCATGATTTTCGACGCGCCTCTGCTCGAACCAGACGGCCGAATGCGTGTCGTCTGGAACGGCGCCGGCGGCCAGGTCGTATTTACGCGGATTAATGAGGAGTTGCGCCGCCACGCCCGCTCCGATGGAGCCAGGTTTGTCGAGAATCCGCTGTGGGCGATGTTCAACCTCCGCCATCTCATTACCGCCCACCCGCTGGGCGGCTGTCCGGTCGGGGAAGACTACATGCAAGGCGCCGTCGACGAGTACGGGCGCGTATTCAGCGGCGACGGCTCCGTACATGAGGGTTTGCTCGTAGCCGACGGCTCACTGATCCCGTCCGCATTGGGCGCGAACCCCTTCCTCACCATCTCTGCCTTGTCCGAGCGGATTGCGGAGCGAAAAATCCAGCAGCTTCAAGGCACTCCGTATCCCGTGCGCGCGCTGGCGATCGCCGCCGGCGGCATTGACGCTCTGGAAGCAATCGAAGACAGTGAGCCGGAATTGGAGCGGTTGTTCCGCCGCGTGGATTCAAAGCCAATGACCTGGATGAGGAACTCCGGAGCCCGTTCCATCGACACGGATAGCGGCGTGATCCGCAATGACGAATATTGGAAAGGCTTCTTCCCCAAGGGCCATGTGCTGAATGCGATGTCGGCGGCTATTTTCACCGGCTTCAAAAAGCGGTTCTTCATGGAAGGCAGCCGCCTTGCCGGTCTCACCAGCGACTCTGGCGATCGCATCCGCGCCCGCAATTCCCTCGAAGAAATCGTCGTCAGAGACCGCGCCGGCGACCTCGAGCCCGGCCGCTATATCCTGCTTCGCTACCTCGATCCACCCTGGCAGGGCTACTACGACATCTTCAAGGTGATCAGCGACGACCTGCTGATAGGGCGAGTCTACCTTGGGGAATATCCGCACGGCCTGCGGATGTTTACGTTCCCCATGAGCCGCGTCTACGGCATTCCGCAAATGACCGTGGAGGATCATCGCCGCCTTTGGATGGAAGCCGCGGCGCCCGCCGCCGATGAACTGAACGGCGTCTGGAATATGGACACGCTCTCGAACGCGAATCGCGCTTCGGGCCTTGCCACGCTCGCCTTCGAGCGCAAACCCGATGGCCGGCTCGAAGCGCGCTATCAACTGCTGGGATTGCTCGAAGGTCTGGTTCTCCCCTCGTTCCTGAGCGATCATTTCCGATTAGAGGATTTCACCCCGTTCCACGATGAAATCCGCCGCTTAACCCCAAACCTGCTGATCGGCAAATACGTCACGGAAGTTCCGGAAGCCATGGCTGCCGCTTTACCGGCGCAATCCCTGGGCATTCTCCACGTGGAAGGGGACCCCGCCGCTCGCCGCTTCGGCTTTTATTACTTGCTGCGCAGAGCCGGCCTGGCCGCGTTGCCGTCCAGTGCCCTCGCCCAACCCTTCTTGGACACCCGGACTCCAGACGGTGTGGGCATGACCTTCGACGAAGAGATGGTGGGCTGGTTTCAGGAAGACTCCGATGCTCCCTCGTCTCCCGAGCCCCCACAAGGAGCCACCGTATGCAAGTTCAAACTGCGTATGACGATCCGGGACATCAACGAATTCGTGGAAGGCGTGGAGCACGAAGCCACCACCCAGGGAAGCATTGAATTCCAGTCATTCGCCGGCTTTTCCCCGGCCATCGTGGCGATCAATCCCAGAACCAGCCGATTTAATTATCTGCGCGTCAACACCGAAACCGGCGAAGCGGAGATGCGCTATCACCTCGAGTTTCCCAGCCTCACCGGAACCGAGTTTATCTTCGAAGGCCGCAAGTACATGAGGCGGAACAGTGCCTCCGCTTCCTCGTTCCAGGAAGTTCTCGCCGACTACACAACGCTCTACTACACCGTTAGCGAGCGCCGCGCCAATGGCGCCATGACCCTGCTCGGTGGCGGAAGCCTCAAGTTCCGCACCTTTGAAGATCTGCCGTCCTTTGGAAACCTGGCCGGGTTCCTGCGCTCCTTCGCCGTCACCGGCACCACGGACCCGGTCATTCGCTTGCACGCGCAGATGCGCTTTCTCGCCTTCACTACTCAGTTTGTCCAGCGGGAATACGATCCCGTCGCCCTTTCCTTAACGGCGGCCGGAGGCCAGGGATAAACGATTATGGAGAAAACCGGCCGTCTTCAACTCGATCTTTTGGACGTCTACGGCGATCGCCTTGACGAACGCGTGGATATCATCCTTCGTCACCTGGAACTCGCGGACGTGGTCGGCGCCCGCGACGTGGACGCCCGCAAGCGCCTTCTCATCAAAAATCTTTATGGAACTCCGCGCGGCATGTATCGCATGCTGATCGATCCGCCGTCCTATCTGCCGGCTGCTTCCTTCGTAAATCTGCACGCCTCGGAGATCACCAGCCAAACCTATGTATTCGTGGTAGACCCCGAAAAGGTGATCCGGGTCGAATTTCCGGATTGGACGGAGCTCGCCTTTGCCCATTCCCTGCTTACCAATAGCCGGCAAGTGCTCGGTTATATCGGTCAGAGCGGCGAAACGCTGTATGGGGGGCTCGATGAGCTGCGCCGCGCCGGACTTCTCAACATCCTCGCCAAATCCCGGCGAACCGTGCTCCCCGGCGGTACTTCCGTGCTTGAGAATATTCAGGAACTGCGGGAAATTCGCGGCGACCGCTTCTTCGCGAAAGTGCCCCAGACGCTGCGCGAAGACATAAAAAACAGCATCCCCGCGGGACTGTTCGCCGAGGCGTCAGGAGTTCTCCACCGGCCGCCCGACGGGTTTTCTCCCGCCGGAAGCTACAAAACCGCCGACTCCTACGGGAATCTTCAAGTGAGCTTCTTCGCCCGCGCCGAGGAGTGGGTGGCGGACATCGACATTGACGACGCCGCCGGTCTCGAGCATGCCTTCCAGGTCGCTCGCAATACGCTCACCGGACGGCCCACTCATCCGTTCGATATCCAGCAGATACTCATCAAAACCCAGGAGCTTGATCCCGGCTACCGGCTCATTCTAAGAGAACCCGCCGCCGCCCGCCCCGCCAAAGGCTAACTCTCCATGCGCTGAAGCATAATGAGGAAGTGTTCACTGTTCTGTGCATCGCCAGCTACGAGAAGGGCCATGAATTTCTGCGCGAGTGCAAACGGCAGCATTGCCGGGTGCTGTTGCTGACCTCGCAGAGCCTCAGGGATACGGCCAAATGGCCGCGCGAGGCAATCGACGAAATCTACTACATGCCCGATGAGGATAAGCGCTGGAATCGCACCGATACGATCCACGCCGTAAGCTACCTCGCCCGCATCGAACAAATCGACAGGCTGGTGCCGCTCGACGATTTCGACCTCGAAATGGCCGCGTCTTTACGCGAGCATTTGCGTCTGCCCGGAATGGGGGAGACCACCACCCGTTACTTTCGCGATAAGCTCGCGATGCGTATCCAGGCGCGTGAAAAAGGTCTTGACATTCCACCGTTTCAGCACGTATTGAATCACGCCCGCGTGCGCGAATTTCTGCAGCGCATACCCGCCCCATGGGTGCTGAAGCCGCGCCTTTCGGCGGGAGCCATCGGTATCAAACTGGTTCAGGACGTACGGCAATTCTGGGAGTTGGCCGATGCCCTGGGCGATGAACAGTCCTACTATCTGGTCGAGCAGTATCTGCCCGGCCGTGTGTTCCATGTCGATTCCATCGTCTATGAGCGCGAGATCCGCTTTGCCATTGCCAGCGGCTATGGCGCGCCTCCCCTCGATGTATCGCACCAAGGCGGCGTCTTCACCACCCAGATTTTGGAACGCGGCACTCCCTTCGCACAGAAATTGCTGGCAGCCAACCAGACTGTGCTCGAAGCAATGGGACTGCTCCGAGGCGTTTCCCACACCGAGTTCATTCTCGGCCGCGACGACGGCAAAATCTATTTCCTCGAAACCTCGGCGAGGGTCGGCGGCGCTCACATTGCGGAATTGATTGAAGCCGCCACGGGATTGAATATGTGGGCCGAATGGGCCAAGGTGGAGTTGGCCGGGGGCAAAGCCCCTTACGAGGTAAATCCCTCCCGGAACGACTATGCGGGATTGCTCGTGTCGCTAGCCCGCCAGGAACACCCCGATTGCTCGTGCTTCAACGATCCGGAAGTAACCTGGCGCATGGAGCGCAGCCATCACATCGGCCTCATCGTGCGCTCCCCCAGCGTGAAGCGCGTGGCCGAGTTGATCCAATCCTATACCAGCCGGGTAGCCAACGAGTTTTACGCCTCCGCCCCGCCGCCGTCTCGAGCCTCCGAGTAAGTGATATCCGTCAGGCCGGCGTGATCAGGTCTTCGCCCGGTTTAACCTCCGGGATCTTCCGCTTCCCCAGTATGAACCGCCTTGACTTCAACGCCGTGCCAGACCCATACGTCGTCGCATAAACGTGCGTAAAGGCCGCCCCCAGAAAGAAAACCTGCACCGAATAGTACACCCACACCAGCACAATCACCAGCGAACCCGCTGCGCCGTAGGTGGATGCGATGGCGGTCTTACCCAGATATAGGCCGATCGCCAGTTTTCCCAGCGTGAACAGAAGCGACGTCACCGCCGCCCCTAGCACCACATCCTGCCATTCGACGTGCAAATCCGGCAGAACCTTGTAAATCAGAGCGAAGAGCAGGGTAATCACGACGAACGACAGCACGGAGCTGGTCGTCTGCAGCACCGTTTCCGGAAGCGGCATCATTTGATTGACAAACTTCCCGGCCGCCGCCAGTACCGCATTCACCAACAGCGACACCACCAACAGAAAGCCCACTCCCACCACCAGCGTGAACGAAAAGAACCGCTCCCGCAGCAGACCCAACACGCTGGCCAAGCCCTTTGCCTGACGCGGTGGAACCTCCCAGATTGTATTCAAAGCGTCGCGGAGCTCGGCCACCGCCGTCGTAGCTCCGAAAAAGAGCGTCGCCAACCCCAGCACCGTGGCCAGCACTCCCGTCGACGGCGCCCTTGCGTTTTCCACCAGTCGCTGGATCGCCAACGCTCCCTCCGATCCCACCAGCTCCTGGATTTGCCAGTAAATCTGACCCCGCGCCGCCTGCTCGCCGAAAGCCAGTCCCGCCACCGCAATCGCCACCACCAGCAAGGGAGCCAGCGACAGCATGGTGTAAAATGCCACCGCCGCACCCAAGCGTGGCGCATTATCGTCGTAGAACTGATCAATGGTGTCCAACAGCAGAACTTTGAAATCGCCCCAGCGCAGGCATTTCAATGGTTTGCGATATCGCCGTGCGCTTCCCGCGGCTGTCTCCGCCTCAGTTCCACCAGGCTCCCACATGACTACGGAGCGAGGCATACACACCTCCACTACGGTAGATGGGGAAAAGAGCCTGAGTGTTGCGAACCTCCCGGCATCATTTCGCCGGGTACCATCCCCGGTCCCACGGAAACGCCAGCGTCGGACGGTTCGCATACCGCGTCATCTTGAATTCGAATCTCGTCCCCGCCCCCGCATCGAGCCGTGCCATCAGCACCGGCCCACTCACTTCCACCGTCTTGCCACCCACGGTCACCGAGTCAAACCGGTGCTCCCCGTACCCGCCCGCCTGGATCGCAATTTCCCGCGCCTCCACCGGATTCGTATTCACCAGCGTCACCGTAGCCGAATCCGACCCCAGTTTCTCCACCAGCGCTGCGACATCTTCCGGCAGACCGGCCCGCCGCTTCACCGGATCGAAATACCGGAAGCGGCTGTGCAACGTCCAGATTCGCGCCGGTGACATAAAAGCCCCCAGCGTCAGGTGCGCCAGCGTATTGGTGGTAGCCGGATTGAAATCCAGTAAATAATCGGCCAGCCGGGAATCGGCCGTGGTCCGGTCATTGCGAATCGCTTCCATTCTCGCCCGCACCCGCGCCAGATCCGCCTGCAGCGCCCTCTCTGGAAAATCAGGAACTTTGCCATCGAGATACCCGAGCCACGGCAGAGACCGGTCCGGCTCGCCATAGCCCCCGGACCGTCCCCCACCTCGAACATCGAACGTCGCCGGCACCGCCACCCGTTCCAGATCCTTGCGATCCATCGACCAGAGATAAATTTCCACCAGCCGGTCGGTGAACAGCCGCGGTCCGTACTGATACCAGCTTGGCGGCCCATTATGCTTGTAGCCGCGCGGATCGCCATATCCCTGCGGCAGCAGCGTCCGCCCGTTCTCCACTTTCTTCTGCGCGTAAAGGTTGTCCATCTGGCGCCGCAAGACCTGAATAAACGATGGATCGCCGCTCATCAGATAGGCGTTGCCAAAGCCCGGCCATGACCCGCTGGCGAAATTGTTACGGTGCGCGATCTGTTCCAGTTCCCCATCGAAAATCGTAAAGTTCCAGCCGTACGTGCCCTTCCACCACTGTCCGTTGTACTCCCCGCCCGGCTTGCCGTTCAATCCGACATTGGTCGGTATGTTGCCCCCGGTCTCCGCCGTCCGCTGCTTCCAGGCCCCTACATAATCCAGCACCCACTTACGGTACTTCTCGTCCCCGGTCACCATGTAGGCGTTCAACCCCAGAATCGTCGAAGCGAGATTCAGCGGATTATCCCCAACGCTATCTACATATTCCTCGCAATGCGCCAGCATCTTCTTATAGTGGGTGTTGAGATCGAGCAGCTTGCCGCGGCCCGCCGGATTGTGCAGCAGATGAAATGTCCCGGGCACAGGATCCCCCACCCAGTCATACGTGGTCGCCTTGTGCATCATGGGACCCTTGCTGCCCGTCCAGATGCTCTTGATCACCTTGTTCACCGGATCGTAATTCGGAGCTTCCGGGTCGTCGCCTGTATACATATCGGCAAAGCGCCGCGATCGTTCCCGATAGAGATCGCTCTTGGGATCGGAGAGCCCCATCAGAAAGAACGCCCGCATCCCTTCCCCCGTATGAAACCAATCCGACTGCGTAATGAATTCCTTGCTGTAGGCGCCATCTTTGGCCAGCTCCGTCAGTTTCGTGCGCAGCTCGCCATATTGCTTCAGGTGGCCTTCGTAGCCCTTCTTAAAAAGCGCGAGCACAGAGTCCGATCCGCCGAGCGCGTGCAGCAGCGTCCAGTTCCAGTACGTCTCGATCGCATCATCCGGCCCGTCCAGCGTTCCCCATCTCGGAGTGTGCGCAAGATAGCCGCGTTCATCCAGATACTTGGCGGCAAATCGTTCCACTGCCAGCGAGTTGTAGCGAATCAACTCCCGTTCCATCAAAGCCCAGGCTGGCGGAGGCATCGGCGTCTTGACATGCACAGAGGTCTGAGCGCTCAGCGGCGCGCCCGTAATCAGAGCAGCAAGCAAACAAGGTAGTAACTTCATCTTGGTCTAACAGGATATCTCATCGCCGGGTAGATACAATCAATGGTTATGCTCTCCTCCCGCCGCATTTTCCTCACTCTTCCCGCGCTGGCCCTCGCCCAGGCGCCACGCCGTCTCATTATCGACTCGCATCAGCACTATGAAAACAAGCCGGACTACTTCGACCGGCTGGTGCGCTTCTACAAACCTCGCAACGCCATGGCATGTGTCATGGGATTTCGTAAAGACATGGACGCCATCAGAAAGGCCGCTGCCGCCCATCCTGATGTCGTTATTCCCTACGGCCGGATCAATGTCGATGAGCCGCACGCCCTCCGCGAGATCAATGATTTCGCCGCCGCCGGCTTCAAAGCCGTCAAAATGCACTCTCCCCGGCACAACTGGGACGATCCCCAATACTTCCCCCTCTACGCCCGCATGGACCATCATCAGATGCTGGCGTTGTTCCACACCGGCGTCGCCTCCCATGTCGATGAGCCGCAGTTCACCTCGATGGCCCGCATGCGCCCCTCCTATCTCGACACCATCGCCCGGGCGTTCCCGAACCTCTACATCCAGGGAGCCCATCTCGGCAATCCCTGGTATGACGAAGCGGCCGAGGCGGCCCGCTGGTGTCCCCGCTTGTATTTCGATCTCACCGGCTCTTCCCTCATGAAGAAAGCCAAAAACCTATCCATCTTCCGCGAGTACCTGTGGTGGGAAGGCCCCACGCTCCACAGTTCCCCCCACGCCGTACCGGCCTTTGAAAAGCTGGTCTTCGGCACCGATGAGCCGCCGGAGAACCTCGACATCGTCATCGCCCGCCATGAGGCGCTGTTGAACGCCTGCGAAGTCCCCGAGCCGCTGCGTAAGAAAGTATATGGCGAAACCCTGCAGCGAATCCTTCGCTTGCGGCCGCCGCAATGAACAAAAACCTCCGTTGGTGGATCGGCGGTGCCCTTTTTCTTTCCACCACCATTAACTACATTGACCGTCAAACGCTGAGCGTCTTGGCGCCCCACATCAAGCAGGAGTATGGCTGGGATAATTCCGACTTCGCCCTCCTGATCATCGCCTTCCGCGTCGCCTATACCATCGGCCAGACGGCCAGCGGGCGGTTTCTCGATCGCGTGGGGGTGCGCCGCGGTCTCAGCATTACAGTGGCGTTTTACTCCCTAGCCGCGATGCTTACCGCCTTCGCCACCGGGTTGAAAAGCTTCTGTTTCTTTCGCTTTCTGCTCGGCGCGGGCGAGTCCGCCAACTGGCCCGGAGCCACCAAAACCGTCAGCCTCTGGTTTCCTCCAAAGGAAAGAGGTTGGGCGGTGGCGCTTTTCGATAGCGGTTCGGCGGTGGGCGGTGCCGTGGCGCCGTTTCTCGTCTACTGGATCTACCGGACCTCCGGGAACTGGAGACTGCCGTTCATTCTCACCGGTATGCTCGGCTTCCTCTGGATTCTGTTATTCCGCTGGATCTACTCCCGCCCTCACCAGGAGGGTCCCGCGGACCAGCCGCCTCAACCCAGCCTCAGCTACGGCACGCTCCTCCGTCTTCCCCAGACCTGGGGAATCATCCTTGCGAAGTCGCTCACCGACCCCGTCTGGTTCTTCGTCACCGACTGGTTTGCCATCTATCTCGTCTCCCGCGGCTACGATCCGGAGCAAACCCTCGTCGCTTTCTGGGTACCCTTCCTGGCGGCGGACATCGGTAACTTCGCCGGCGGCGGCATGTCCAGCTTTCTTATTCAGCGCGGCTGGACCACCGGCAGCTCGCGCCGCATCGTGGCGCTGCTCAGCGGGCTCGGGATGACCACACTCATCGGAGCCGCGTTCCTTCCTTCCCTGCCCTGGCTCATCGCCTGCTTCGGCCTGTCGACGCTGGCCTACGCCGCATTTTCCACCATCATCCTCACCTTGCCGGCAGACGTGTATCCCCCCGACAGCGTCGCCTCGGTCAGCGGACTCAGCGGTACCGGAGCGGGTATCGGCACTATACTCGCCACCTACCTCACAGGCATCATCTCAGACCGCTATTCTTTCCAACCCGTTCTGATAGCCGCCAGTCTGATCCCGCTCGTCGCCACCGCCGCCGTGTTCCTTTTAGTTCGCAACAACAAGTGGACCGAACGCGGAACCGTAAATCCGTTGTGACGATGGGATCCGGCTCGTACCGCGGCGACCGCGACGGATGCCAGGAAGTCAGCGCCCAGTGCAATGCGGATACCGATTTCCCGGCTCCGGCTGGAAACCTCGTGATCGGGGCTCAGCGAAATAGCTTTGAAAATTAGGAGGAAGACCAGCAACCCTACCTTTCGGCGTTAGCGAACCGTTTGGAACCAAAGTTGCTCACCAAAACAATGTGAAGGAGAGATTTATGGGTCCAGTAACCTCAATTTCGGCCGGCCAAAGAATCAGAGACGCTGCCATCTGCTTGCGTTTCCTCGATTCGCGACGATCCCGCGATCCCTATTTTGGCATTGACGATGAGCACCTGCTCATCCAACGCGAGTTGATCGACCTGGAAATGCAGGACATGGACGAACAGATCCGCAGAGTCTGCGAAACCGCCCACTAAGCCGCATAAGGGCGGGAGCATCTGCTAATGACCGCGCTTGTGGTCGAAGCTGCGCCCCGCTACAGTCAACTCCTCGGGGTCTATTACCACCACAGCCTTGGCCTGCTCGTCGCTTAATCCGGCGTTCCGTGCCTCTGTCAAAGGATCCGCCAGAAACCTCGCTCTGGCCCCAGGATCCGCGTACAGCCTGCTGAGAAAAGGCTCCATCGAAAACGCGTCATCGTCAGGCCGCGAAATACGAGTGATTTCGCGTTGCAGCGCTCGTGCCTACTTCTGCCCGTCCCCGCGCCACCGCGGCTCGCGCCTGATCGAGTTGTGCCAGCAGATCCCCCATCGACGGATACGCGCCATCGCGTTCCAGAATCACCGTCAAGGGTTCTGAAACCCTCGAAGCCACGTGAGCCAGCAGGTCATACACCGTGTCCGGTACGTCATCCCGGTGATCGTCCAGCACACGCCGGCCCATCGGTCTGCCACCGGCAATATGAATCGCACCGATGCGATGCACGGGAAGCGCATCGACAAACACTCGCGCATCGAAACCAAAATTCGTCGCGTTGGTGTGCACGTTGTGCAGATCCAGCAGTAAATGCGCCTGCGTATCTTCCAGAAGTGCACTCAACCAACCGGCCTCGTCCATCGTGCTGCCCGGAGGATCGATCAACGTAGGGATATTCTCCACAAGCGGTCGCGCGCCGATGCAACGCGTGGCTCTGTCAATGTTCGTCAACGTCCCTTCGATACTGAAGCGATTACGTGGCGGAGCCGCCAAATGCCCGATCTCCACACCTCCACCCCGTACAAATGCCAGATGCTCAGACCAGCACTCGGGCTCCACCGCATGCACCAGCCGGGCCAACTTCTGCACACGCCTGGAATCCACCGCAAGCGTGCTCGCCATTCCCAATCCCACCGCATGCAGCATCACCGGCGTCTGGCGCGACAAGGTGCGCAACGCCCGCACATCCCTCGAAGAAGCGTCGAAATAATCGTCTGCGATCACCTCCACAACATCAATACGATCAAGGTTGCTCAGAATACCCGCCGCAAGGTCGGTGCGCCAGCCCATCCCAAAACGATCCTTTGACAGGGGCATCTTAGCTCCCGCAACCGCCGCCGCCGCAGCAGCCGCCGCAGCAGCCGCCGCAGCCCCCGCCTCCACACGATGAGCCGCCCGAGGAACCGCTATCGGAGGACGAAGATCCGCAGCCGGATCCGGACGAACAGCCGGCAGCCGCCGGCTCTTTGAACACCAGGCGCTTGTCTGGAAACGCCCGCTCCGGCAGAATGGACATCCCGAATACCGCCGAAAGAAAAACCAGGTCCTTACTGCCGCTGTGGGGATACAACGAAGCTTTGCGTCCTTCCGTTCCCCGCCACAGGCGGGCCAGGTCCTCCAGAAACCGCTTACTTCGCAAAGTGATACGAGGACTGGTCACCTTACAAGCCAGCACGATCGCGATCACGGTCATCAGAACCAGAAAAATGATATTCGTGCGCCCGCGGGATAGCGCCACCCCTATCTTGATGGCAGACACCCCGACGAGCGCAATCAGACCGGCGGTCAGGTCCCGCGCCTGAATTAATGTCGCACTGGGGCCGGGAAGGAACCCTTTCTCCTGAAGCTCCCGGTCATAAGCATCGAACACTTCCCTAAAGGGCAGTTTCTGTAATTTGAACGCATCGTGCTCCTCCTGGCAGGCGTCCCGCAACGCAAGCTCCAGCGGATCCGCCAGCTTTTCATTGGCGAAGGTCTTCGAAACCACCGTCATTTCGAACTTTACCCTCAGGATCTTGCGATCGATCAGCCACTAACGCCGTCTGGATGGCCGCCTGTTTGCCGCCGCGCAAATACGCGATCTGGTAGGGGTCGGTGAGCCGCGCATCCACCGTGCCGCCTTCCCGCGCCCGCCGCAGTTGGTCCAGCGTCACCAAGATGAGCGATGCGAACACAAAGTAGAAGACCAGGAATTGCGGCCCGGTCAAATCAAAAGGATTCATAAGGCTTCCACTCGCTGGCGCATTGCGGCCATGATATGCAGCAGATCATCCACCAGAGCCGGCGGCTGCGGTTCCGCGGGCGGCTCGCCCTCCCGAAGTTTCGAAAAGTATTCCGGCAGGTAATGCAGGCCGGCGTCCAACGATTGAATCACTTTCGCAAAGGCTTCCCTGGGAGAGGCGGCGGCCGTGCCCTCGAGTTCCAGGATCGACATCGCACATGTTCGCAAGGGACCGGTGGTATCCGCGATCCCGTGCAGCAATGCATCCGGAGCCTTCGCATCAAAGGTATACCGCTCCCGCATCCGCATCGCGAGATTTAATAACACCTGCCGCGTTCGAAAGACCTCAGCTTCCCTTTTCACCCGTAATCCGGAGAAGGGATCGTTACCCAGCAGCACGTAATGACGCCTCAGGATATCGGCGAACTTCTGTGCGAAGCAATCGAGCGCGGGCTGGATCTCGCTTTCCAATAAAAACATCACGCGCAGGTCCACCGCCGCCTTCGCCAGTCCCAGCGGGCCGCTAAGTGCCGCGGCCGCGCTGGCCGAAAACGACTTCAAGACAAGGATCAGGTTGACGTCAGACGTCGCCCGTAAGCGGCCCTCAGCGGCGCTGCCAAAAAGCACCGCCGAAGAGAGATCGGCTCCCAGTTGCATCCGCGCCTCATCGAGGAAATCGCGCAAAACCGTTTGGACATTGGGGGGAATTCCGTCGGGCAATGGGGCAATGGTTTGAGTGGACATGATGCGTCCTTCAATTCTAGTTGAGCCTGCCATCTTACTTCTGTCCCAGGCCCGCGAGCCGCTGGCGTGCTTCCCCGAAGTCCGGTTGAAGTCGTATCGCTTCCCGATAGCAATCTCGCGCTTTTTTGGGTTGTTCGAATGCTTCGTAGGTGACGCCGAGGTTCAGCCAGGTAAGCGCATGGTCGGGGTGCGCGGCCCGCGCCTTCTCCAAAGTAGTAATCGCCTTGGCGTAATCACCCTGCGTTGCCTGGGCCACTCCTAGCGTATTCAGCGCTCCCACGTGGCTGGGATCGAGACGCAACGCCCGTGCGAGAACTTCCATCGCCTCCGTGCGCCGGTTCAACCGGAATAACACGTTGCCCAGTGCCGCAAGCGCCGCTACATCGTCCGGATCCCGCCGTAGGTGTTGACGGTACAGATCCACCGTGCGGGACGTCGCGTCTCGTTGATTGACAATGGCCAGCGTCAACGGATCAGCCTTCGTATAGAAGGAGACCACCGGCCCGTCATAAGGAGTGTGATTCTCCCGAACCGGCTCAACGAAGGAGCGGTTTCTGGGAATGGCATGATCCGTCATCGATACGTGAATCGCATCCGTGGTCCGCCGCTTCGGCATGTGGCACCCGGCGCAGTCTGTCGTCTCCTTGGCATGTTTCGAGGCGTGACACCCGGCGCAGGCATTTCGCGCCTGGGCGGTATGCGGATCGTGACAGGTGGTGCAAGTCAGGCGGCCATTCGATTTGACGAAGCAGGCCGACTGTAGCAACCGGTAGCCCGCGTGGTTTACCTCAAACCGCGTTTCCGATGAATCCGAGCGGTCGAAGTAAAGCTTGTAGGAGGAAAGCGGCTCTCCGGGGCGATAGGAAAAGTGCCCGCGCCCGGGCTGGCGCATGGAATCGGTGATGCCTTGCGAAGCCGTTTCCAAATGGCATTGCAGGCATACTTCCAACTGCCGCTGCGGACTGAGTTTTGCCGGATTCAAGATTGTGGCGCGTTGCGGCTTACTCAGATGTTGCGCGGACGAGCCATGGCAGCGCTCGCAATTAATGCTTTTGGGTTCGCGAAACGATCCGGGCGTAGGGTACGCGGCATGGCAAAACAGGCACGCGTCGGAAATTTCACGGCGCATGTCCAGATGATCCGGGCGGTCATAGCCGGGCGACATCGCATACCCTTTTTCCGCGGCGTACCAGCTCAGTGGTAATTCGAGCAGCGTTCCCGCTCCGCGGCTCAGGTAGGTGATGGCATGATTCCCCGAGCCAATGGCCAGGTCAATGGACTTTTCGAGGACGTTGATTTCCTGCGACTGCGGGTCCAATTGATGCCGGCGCAGCTTGCCGCCGCCGATCGTATAGTGCCGGTTGGATAGACGGTGATAGTACGAGGCGGAAGCCGGCATGGGCCGCTCATCCATCGAGCGCCCCATACCTGTTTTTGAAAACGCATCGGCAATCGCCGCATGGCAAGGGCGGCATTTCTGTTGAGCCGGGAGCTGCGCGGTAAAGGCGCAGATCCCGAGCCACAGAGGAGCGCTAGAACTGAATGCGCGCCCCAAGCATAAAGTTGCGTTCATTGCGTGTGGAGGTGATGCGGCCAAACGTGGCGGCCGTGGTGAACACCGTGCCGACAGCGTTAAACTGCGTGTGATTAAACAGGTTGTATGCCTCGGCCCGTAATTCAAAACGCACGCCTTCTTTGATCCGGAAATACTTCATAAACGTGGCGTCGAATTGATTCCAGCCCGGCCCTCTCACCACGTTGCGGCCAACCGGCGAGAACGTACCCAGCGGTGGTGCGGAGTAAACCGAAGCATTGAACCACGCGGCCAGTGTCCGCTGGTCGTGCGGAATGACCGGGCTTGCGGACGCGAACGGACGTTGACGTACCGAGGACCCCACTCCCGCATTGTCGCGGCCGAGTTCCGGGCTGATCGGCAGCCCCGTTCGCAGCGTATAGATCGTGGATGTCTGCCATCCTCCGAATGCCTTCCCCAGGATGTCCTTCCGTTGCTTCAAAAAGGGAATATCCCACACCACGCTTCCAATAAAATTGTGCGTCGCATCGAAGCTGGCAGGCGCGCGTTCCCCGCTCGCGTCGCGCGTATTCGGATAGAAGCCGTAGATGCCGCCGGTGAAATCGGCGTTGTCGATCGCTTTCGACCACGTGTAAGCCGTCTGGAACAGCACGCCCCTGGAGAAGCTGCGGTTCAGGCTCATCTGCAGGCCGTGATAGTTCGACATGTAGCTCTGCTCGCGATGGTTGATAATCGACCATCCTTTATACGGCCGTGCCTGATTGGCGTTGCGGAGACCTTGCGCAATCAGCGGATCGGGCAGCGGTTGATTGAGATCCTGCGTGCGCATGAAGTGGATGCCGTGCGTCCCCGAATAACCGATTTCAAACACCATGTTATTGGTGAGGCCGTGCTGGATGTTGATGTTCCACTGCTGCGTATACGGTGTCAGCTGATTGGTGTCGATGGAGCCGAGAGTAATCGGCAGATCGAAGTTGCGCGCGCTCCCCCCGCCAGGGCTCGATAGACTCGTGTTCTCAATGGTAAGCAGCTCGGAGAACGGCGGATTGCCGGACATCAGAATGAATGCGCCCAGAATTTCGCGGCTGTAGAACATGCCATATCCACCGCGTACCGCGGTTCTGTTGTTGCCGAACAGATCGTAGGCGAAGCTGACGCGTGGGGCGAAATTCTTCTTGTGCGTTTGCCAGTACTTCACCGGATTGACGAGACCATTGAAGCGATCGCCCGTTCCGCGAGGAATCTGCCCGACGGCGTTCACAGTCACCGCTTTCGAAGGATCATAGGCGCTGGGAACAAAGACACGAAAACGGTCATCGGGCTCATGCGCGGGCGGAAAGTAGGAATACCGCAGCCCGAGGTTGATCGTCAGGCGCCGCGTAACTTTCCAGGAGTCATCCACAAAAGCCTCAAACGCATTGCGGCGGTTGTCGTTGAAGGCTACGGTGTTGGTTTCGTCGTACAACTGAGCCTTGCCGAGAAGAAGATCCGCGAAAGCATCGCCGCCTGTTGCCACTCCCGGCTGCCGGGTGAAGCGTCCGTCAAACGTGAAGCGGCCGAACACGTCGGTGTTGGTCGGCTCAAATTTGATTTCATAGGAGTAGTTGAAGCCCGTCTTGATGGTGTGGGCGCGCTTGATCCACGTGAAGGTATCACGGAACTCATAAATTGTCTGGTAGTTGCTCCACGGAGAACTGGGGGCAACCGCCGCGTAATTGGTGAGGGAAATCGTGGGCACTCGGTCCGGAACTTTAGAGAGGTTGAGACTCGATAAGGGATACGTCGATTCCGTGTCGGCGAACAACTGCGGAATATTGATTCCCCATGTCGCTCCGCTCAGATCCGGTGGAAACTGCTTGATGCGGTTGTGGCTGCGCACCCAATTGAAATCCATGATCAGTGTGGGCGAGAACGTCGCGTTGTAGTTCACCGTCATGTTGCGGGCGGGCGTTTCATCCTGCCGCCGAAGGAACGCGAAGCCCGACGAAGTGGCGTAATTGCTAAGGCGGAATTCCGGCGTATAGCGCCACATCACGCGGTGCTTATCGGTGAAGATGTGATCGATGCGGAAGTTCTTTTCGTTGGTGTCGTCGATGCGGTTCTGCAGCGCGAACCAGTTTCGCCCCGTGGCATCGATAAAATTAGGCTCCGGGTACATCTTGGCGTAGCCCAGGGCGTTCCTATCCAGCCGCGCGGCGGGAATGATATTGCCGGGAAACGGCAGACCGGTGTCCGGATCGTAGAGGGTGCGTCCGAGCCCGCTGAAGTTTCCGGTCTTGAAAGCCGCCGTGGGAACAATCTGGAAGAAACTCTCCTGGCGCCGTTCTTTGATATAACCCAGCAGCAAAAAGAAAAACGTCTTATTCTTGCCGTTATAGACCTTCGGAATATATACCGGGCCGCCTACCGTGAACCCGTAATCATTCCCCCGGAAAGGAGCGCGCGCCGGCAGGAAAAAGTTGCGCGCGTTGTACTTGTCGTTACGATTGAAGTAGTACACCGACCCGTGCAACTGGTTGGTCCCGCCTTTCGTAATGACATTGAACTGCGATCCGCCGCCTACGCCGAACTCAGCCGAATAATTCCCGCGAATCGCGCGAAACTCCGCCACCGTTTCAATGTTAGGCGACAGCGGCGTGCCCCAGTTGCCGCCGGTGTCAATGTTATAGCCGCCATCGAGCAGCCAGGCATTGTGTGTCGGCCGCACCCCGTTCACGGCGGAGTTGTTGGCGCGACGGTCATAAGGCGTGGTGGAGACGACGCCGGGCATCAACAGCGCAAATGGCAGAACATTCCGGCCTCGCGAAGGCAATTGCACCATGTCTTTGCCATCGAGTAGCTGCGAGGTGGTGCCTGTGGCCATGTTCACCGTAACGGCGCTGGCTTCCACCGTAACCTGCTCCGCAATCTGGCCAACTTCCATCGAAAATACAACACGGCGGTTGTCGTTAACCCGTAACTGGACGTCGGCCAGCACGGCTTTCTTGAAGCCGGCGGCCTCGGCGCTCACCTCATACGGTCCGATGGGCAGCAGCACGAACGAGTAGTTGCCGGATTCATCGGAGATCACCTGGCGGGAGAAACCCGTAGCCAGATTGCGGGCGCGGATCGTAGCGCCAGGAATGACTGCGGACGAGGCGTCCTGAACAACGCCAAAAATGCCCGCGGTTACTTCCTGCGCGTAGCCAAAAGAGGCACCGACGAGGAGAAGGATTGAAGATAGGGTAAACCGAAGCATACCAACCTCCCTTACACTGGAATGGAAAGAGTATAGACGATCTACTACACCGGCACAATGGCCCAAACCCTCTTATGCACTTCGCCCTCGCCGTCGTGCCAAAATGGGCACGTAGCCATGCCCCCATCCCGCCGTCAGCTCCTTGGCGCACTCGCGTCCGGAGTGCAGATCATGACCGCCGCCAGACGCTCGACCGACATCCGTATGGAAGAGGTATCGTTCGCGTTTGAAGACTTCAAATACCGGGCGCCGTACAAGTTTGGCGGGGTGCCGGTGGACCGGGCCACGATTCTCAATGTGAATTGCACGGTACGCGTCGGAGATGGCCGCTCGGTGAAAGGGTACGGCTCCATGCCTCTAGGCAATGTATGGTCGTTCCCCTCCAAGGTGATGTCTTACGACGTCACTCTCGGCGCGATGAAGCGCCTCGCCGAGCGTCTTGGCCCCATCACGTCGGCATATAAGGAATCCGGGCACCCTATCGATATCAACACGGCGCTGGAACCCGAGTACTTGAAAGCTGCCGCCGAGGTATCGAAGGAACTCAAACTCGCCGCTCCCATTCCGAAGCTTTGCACGCTTGTGACCGCGAGCCCGTTTGACGCGGCAATCCACGATGCGTTCGGCAAAGCTCATCATCGCAGCAGTTACCAATGTCTGGGGCCGGATCTGATGAGCCATGATTTGGCCCATTACCTGAATGCCGATTTCAAAGGCGAGTACCTCAACCGCTACATCCTGAAAACTCCCACCCCAAAAATCAATGTCTACCACTCGGTGGGCGGAGCCGATCCCCTCCTTGCCGGCGACATCCAGAAGCGCATCAACGACGGCATGCCGGAAACGTTGCCCGAATGGATCCGCTACAACGGCCTCCATCACATCAAAATCAAGCTTCAGGGCGATGAGTTGAAATGGGATATCGAGCGTGTCGTCAGTATCGACCGCATCGCTAATGAGACACGGCCGGAAATCCCCTGGCGCTACTGCGTCGACTTCAATGAACGATGCCCCAACGTCGAATACCTGCTGGAGTTCCTGCGCAAAGTCAAGGAAGGAACGCCCAAAGGGTTTCAACGAATCGAATACATTGAACAGCCCACCGCCCGCGACCTCAAGGCCGATCGCAAAAACGTGATGCATCAGGCGGCGAAGCTCCGGCCGGTGGTGATCGATGAATCCCTCACCGATCTGGACGCATTGCTTTTGGCCCGCGAAATGGGCTACACCGGTGTTGCTTTGAAGGCCTGTAAAGGACAGAGCCAGGCAATGCTGATGGCGGCCGCCGGGCAGAAGTACAAAATGTTCCTCTGCGTGCAGGATCTAACCTGCCCCGGCGCAGCCTTGATCCACTCCGCCGGCGTCGCATCCCACGTCCCCGGAGTCTCCGGGATCGAAGCCAACGCGCGCCAGTATCTTCCCGCCGCCAACAAACCCTGGGAGAAGAAACAACCCGGACTCTTTGATATAAAGAATGGCACGATGAGCACATCCGGTCTCGCGGCACAGGGTCTGGCGGCCGTGTAGTAAAAATCTGCGCCCAACCTGTCACAAATTCCGGCCGGGCGGCGTTGTTCTGTTGTGAACGTACAGAGCGAGGCTGCGGCGGAGTCGAAGGTTAGCGGGTCCGAATTCGATTTGGAGGCCATGTTCCGCGCTCAATACGCGCGGGTCGCACGAGTGATCGGCAGGGTTGTACGCGATCCCGCGCGGGCCGAGGAACTGGCGGTAGAAGTGTTCCTGAAGGTGTGGCGAAACAGGCGCGCGCAGGGAGAAATAACCGAAGCCTGGCTGTATCGGGCGGCCGTTCGTGTTGGCTTGGATGAACTGCGGCGCGAGACTCGCCGGACCCGCTATGAAAGCCTGTTCCGTTTCGCCCGCAAGCCGCCAACACCGGAGGAACTTCATTCCGCGAAGGAAGAGCAGAAGCGAGTCCGGGCGGTGCTGAGCGCAATCGCCCCGCGCCAGGCGGAACTGTTGATCCTGCGCAGTGAGGGCCTCTCCTATGACAAGTTGGCAACGGCTCTGGATGTAAACGCGGCGTCCATCGGGACCTTTCTCAGCCGCGCACAGCAAGCTTTTCGAAAGGAGTTCATCAAGCGATATGGAGAAGAATAGCGAAACCCTTGATCAATGGGTGGATGAGCGGTTGGCGGCCATCAGCCCCGATAACGAATGGCGGCCGGACCCGGTTATGGCTCGTGGGCGCCTGGGCGAACGGCTGAGCGCTGGATGGGGGCGCGGATTCACTTGGGCGGCAGCCGCAGCCACTGCGGCCGCGCTCGGGTTGCTGGCGTTTTCCACACCTCGATCCTTGACCCCACCCTCCTCAACTTCAAGCGTCAAGCTGAATCCGCAGGCGAAACTGGCGCCGGAGTTCAGTTTGAAAGACGCCGCGGGCAACACCGTAAAGCTCTCCGATTTCCGGGGAAAAGTAGTCCTGCTGAATTTCTGGGCCACGTGGTGCACAGGTTGTATCCTCGAGATTCCCTGGTTCGTCGAGTTTCAACACAAATACGGGGAGCGGAATCTCGCAGTGCTGGGTGTTTCCATGGACGAGGACGGCTGGGAATCGGTGAAGCCTTTTCTTGCCGCGAAGAGAATCAACTACCGCATGATGATCGGCAATGACGAGGTGGCGAAACGGTTCGGCGGCGTCAGTTCCTTGCCTATTACGTTCCTGATAGACAGATCCGGCCGCATCGCCGCAACCCATACGGGCATAATCGGCAAGGTCAAGGTCGAAAGAGAGGTCGAGGCGTTACTCCGCAAATAACACGCCCCCTTACGCGGCAGCTATACTGGTTGCGGCATGCCTTTTGACGGCCTTCGTGTGCTGTCGCTCGAAAGCCGGCGAGCGCAGGAAATCGCAATTCTGATCCGCAACCAGGGGGGCGTGCCATTCGCGGCCCCTTCCATGCGCGAAGCTCCCCTCGAGGAAAATGAAGCCGCCTTCGCCTTCGCGAAACGGCTCTTCGCCAGTGAATTCGACATGATGATTCTGCTCACCGGCGTCGGCACCCGGGCGCTCAACAAACTACTGGCCACGCGCTACCCCGTGGACCAATTTGCGCAGGCTCTGAGCAAATTGACCATTGTCGCGCGCGGACCCAAACCGACCGCCGCCCTTCGGGAAATGGGTCTTACTCCCCATTTCATTGCGCCTGAGCCCAACACCTGGCGCGAGTTGCTGCAAGTGATCGAAGGTCATGCCGCCAAACACATTGCCGTGCAGGAATATGGCCGCTCCAACCAGGAACTCCTCGAAGCGCTGCGCACTCGCGGCTCGGACGTAACGACGGTTCGCGTCTATCAATGGGCGCTACCCGAAGACACCGCCCCGCTGCGGGAAGCGGCGCGCAAACTGGCTGCGGGCGAATTGGATGTTGCTCTCTTCACTACCTCCATTCAGGTTCCCCACCTGTTGCAAATGGCAGCCGAGGAAGGCGTGGAAGCGGAGGTCATCGAGCAGCTTCGTCAGCGTGTGGTGGTCGCCTCTATTGGTCCGACCTGTAGCGAGACGCTGGAAGAATACGGACTGCCTACAGATATTGCCCCCACGCACCCGAAAATGGGATTCCTGGTGAAGGAAACCGCCGCGCAAGCGGGCACGCTCCTGAAGCGAAAACGAGGCTGAACGATGAAGCCGAAGCCTAATCTCGCCCGCCAGATCGCCCGCTATTCCGAACTGGGGATGCTGCTCCCCGCCTCGACGATCGTCGGCTACATCATCGGTTACGTCCTGGATAAATGGCTCGCGACCACCTACCTTTATCTGGTGTTTCTGCTGCTCGGAATCGCCGCCGGGTTCGTACAGTTGATTCGCGAATTGAACAAGGATGGCAGTGACGGAAAGTCCTGAGCCCTTCCACCGCGCACGGCGCCTGATGTGGTGGCTAGCGGGTCTTGGATCGTTTGCCGTTCTTGCCAAAAGCGGCCTGATGGGGGCGGCCAGCTTTCTCATCGGAGCTCTCATCGGCATCCTCAGTTTTCAGCTCACCCGCCGCCTGGTCATGGGCATCGGAGCGGATGGCGGCATCCGCCCCGCCCCCTGGAAACTGCTGCTGCTGGGGCTGCGCTATCTGCTTGTGGGCGCGATCCTCTATGCTATGATGTTGCTATTCGGGCTCGACATTTTAGCTTCCTTGTGCGGTCTGTTAATTCCTTTTTCGGCCGTTCTGCTTGAAAGCCTCTACGAGTTGATTCATGGAACACGAAATTCTAATCACCCGCCTGTTTAATGACCATCTGGCAGGCCCCGCGAACGCGCTTCTGCAAGCGTTAGGCCAGCATGCGGAGAATCCCGCGCGGCCCTGGACGAGCTGGATCACCATGCAGATCCTCGTCGCCCTGATCATTATTATTCTGTTCGCGGTGCTCAAAAGCCGGCTCTCCATGGACAACCCCGGAAAGCTGCAGCACATCTTCGAGCTTTTCTACAACTTCATACGCGGTGAAACCGAGAACAACATCGGCCATCACGCCCATCAGTACATGGCGTTCTGCGGCTGTCTCTTTATCTTCGTCCTGTTCTCGAACCTCATCGGCGTGATTCCCGGCCTGGAATCGCCCACCATGTATTACTATGTGCCCGCCGGACTCGCCATGGCTACCTTCCTTTACTACCATGCAATGGGTGTTCGCGCCCTGGGGATAGGCAAGTATCTCGCTCATTTCGCCGGTCCCATGCCGGCCCTGTCGCCGCTCATGATTCCCATCGAGATCATGAGCCACCTCGCCCGCCCCTTGTCTCTGACCATCCGTCTTTACGCCAACATGTTCGCCGGCGAGCAGGTCACTTTACTATTTCTTTCTCTGACTTATTTTGTGGTGCCCGCCGCCTTCATGGGCCTCCACGTGTTCGTCGCCTTACTGCAGGCATACGTATTCTCCCTGCTGACGATGATCTATCTGGGCGGCGCCGTGGCTGAAGAGCACTGATTTTTACCGGATTGATCGCTGCCCGCAATGTGAGCCGCCCCGCCCCCAGGCGAGGGATGGAACCACCTCCTGCGGCAAATTTC
>DATLCW010000324.1:0-8663 GCA_035526195.1 Bryobacteraceae bacterium | reverse complement strand
TCTTTCATCTTTGGATTCCAGCGCTTGGTCTGGTGCCCGAAGTGTACGCCGGCTTCGAGCAATTCTTTCATCGTGATCGTCGGCAAAATGTCTCCTTACAAACATCACCAGCGGCAAAGCCTTGCTCGCACGGTCCAAAGCGAGATTTGCGCGAGCTTCCAAACTTTCCGCCAGGAGGTTGCTACGATTCGGATCACCGGCAGGCGGGGAGGCCTGCCGGAAAACACGCGAAGTGAGAGCTTAGCGCTTCGAGAACTGGAACCGGCGGCGGGCGCCTTTCTGTCCATACTTCTTGCGTTCATGGGCGCGCGGATCCCGGGTCAGAAAACCCAGCGACTTCAGCTTGCCGCGCAGTTCCGCATTGAATTGCACCAACGCCCGCGCAATGCCATGCCGCACCGCGCCCGCCTGCCCATTGATGCCACCACCATTGGACAAGACAAGAATATCGAACTTATCGGCGGTTTCCGTCGCCAGCAGCGGCTGGCGCACCGCCGCCCGCGAGGATGGCGTGCTGAAGTATTCATCCATCTCACGGCCATTAACCGTGATCTGACCCTTGCCGGGACGCAAGATTACCCGAGCCACCGCGCTTTTGCGGCGCCCCGTTCCCAAGTGCTGAATCAACGTACCTGCCAAAACTTGAACCTCTCCGTTGTTGCCGCAACCCTTGCAAATACCCGGGCTAGCGGGCTGATTTTTCCACAGTTATTGGGCCAGCGCGGCCGGACTCTGTGCCTGATGCGGATGCTTCTCTCCGGCATAGACCTTCAGCTTGCGAAACATCTGCTTGCCGAGCTTTGTCTTCGGCAACATCCCGCGTATGGCTTCTTCCACCATGCGGGTTGGACGCTCCGCCCGTACCTTCTTCGCTTGCGCCTGCTTGATTCCACCCGGATACCCCGAATGGGACCGGTACATCTTCTGCTCTTCCTTGTGTCCCGTGAGGCGGACCTTTTCGGCGTTGATCACTATCACGTGATCGCCCGCATCCAGGAAGGGCGTGAATCTGGGTTTATGCTTGCCAATCAGTATGGATGCCGCCCTCGTGGCCAGCCGCCCCAACACGGCATTCTCGGCATCCATTACGAACCACTCGCGTTCAATTTCGTTCTTCGATGGAAACTGCGTTTTCATACAGACAGACGATCTCCGTTTGATCCCTACAAAGGATTAAGTCTACCGGACAAAAGACCCAGGTGTCAAATTACCGCTTGGTTTTGCAGCAACTTTCAGGCCATCTGCGTATTTGGCGATTCCCGGAATCGTCACCGGCAACTGCCCCCCAATCGAAATCTCCCCCGCCAAAGCCTTCACCGCCGCTATCTCCGACACCGGCACTGTGCTGAAGGTCGCCAGAAACACCCTCACCTGGGGATGCGATCGCACCAGATACGGATTCCCCAATCCCACCAAAATCACCGGCTTGCCGCTTGCCACCAGCAGGTTCAGCAATGCCTCATAATTGTCCGCCAGCGTCCCGTTGCCGCGAAAGCCGGCAAATGCCGCCACCACCATCGTTTCGCAGGAAGCTGCGGATTTCGCCGCCTCTTCCATTTCCACCAGCGCCATTTGCGGATCCATCAGCAGTCGTTTCGCCCGAGGCCACCTTTGTTGCACAGATTCGAGCAGTTGCCTGCCCTGCTGTCCATACCGGCTCTCGCCCAGTGCAAACCAACACACGGTTCCGGGATTCGCCAACGGCACCAGTTCCCCTTCATTCCGAACCAGCGTTACCGCCTTATCCGCCACTTTCTGCGCCAGTTGATTGTCCTCATCCAGATTAATCTCATCGGTGACCGCTTCCAGATCCACCAGCCGCTGTTTATGCAAACCCAGCCGTACTTTCGCCCGCAGCAGCTTTTCCACGCTTTCATCAATGCGCGCTTGCTTCAACCGTCCACTGCGAACTGCTTCGCTGAGGGCCCGCACGGCGCGCTCCGGATTCGCCGGCATCAGCAATACATCCGCCCCCGCCTCGATCGCCCTCACAGCCGCCTCTCCAGCCGGGTACTGGCTTCTCAATCCCTCCATGTCCATCGCGTCGGTCGTCACCAGCCCGTGAAAGTTCAGTTCCTTCTTCAACAGATCGGTGAGCACGGCGGCGGACACCGTGGCTGGTATTTCGCGGGACTCGATCGCCGGCACCCACAGGTGCGCCGTCATCACCGAATCGATTCCCAGCGCAATGGCCGCCTTGAAAGGAACCAGCTCCAACTGCGATAAGCGTTCCTTGCTTGCTTCGAGCTTGCCTAAGCCCACATGCGTGTCCACCGCCGTGTCCCCGTGCCCGGGAAAATGCTTCACCGTCAAAAGCACCTTATTCCGGGGATCGCTGCGCGCGCCCTCAATGTAGGCCTTTACGTGCTCGGCCACTTCCCGCGGATCCTCGCTGTAGGCGCGAATGTTGATGATCGGATTGTCGGGGTTGTTATTCACATCCGCCACCGGCCCAAACACCCAGTGCGCTCCAATAGCTCGCGCTTCGCGCGCTGTGGCCGCGCCCAGTTTTCGCGTGGCCTCCGGATCCTGCGCCGCCGCAAAAGCCATATTGTGCGGAAACTTGGTCATTCCGCTCACTCGCATGGAAGCGCCGCGCTCAAAGTCGCCGCCCACGATCAGCGGAATACGCGCCAGCTTCTGCATCCGGTTCACGAACGCCGCCGACGTGGTCGGCTCCGCATTCTGCGCGCTGCCGTTCTGCACGCGGTTCACCAGAATGAGACCGCCCACCTGCAATTGCCGCACCTGCGCGGCGAACTTGCGATACGCTTTGGAGCGCGCATTTGGATTGTCGCCGTAAAACGGAATGACGATCAACTGCGCCACGCGGTCGCGCGCCGTCATCCCGCTCATCCATCGCTTCACCTGCAAGAGCTCCGGAGCCAGCGGCTTGACCGCGGACGCTTTCGCCGGCGGACGGGCCTTCATCTGGCGGCGCGCTTGCGAGTACAATTCGGGCGCGCACAACAGCAGCACCAGGAGAACGCGAACGGCAGACATCTGCCTTCTAGGATACGCCCTTACTGTTCGCCCGTAGATTCGCCGTCTTCGTAACACTTCCGGCGGGCTTCTTCGGCGTCCGCTTGCGCATCACCCTGGTCACCGCCCGCACCAGTTGCTGCACTTCATTGGCGCTCTTCTGCACCACCGCGTCCGATCCCGTGTTCTCTTCGGTCAATCCAAGCGCATCCACGAAACCCGAGATCAGGATCACCGACATCGCCGGCGTAATTGCACGAATGTTCGCGATCAACTCGATTCCATCCATGCGCGGCATCTTGTAATCGGTGATCACAAGGTCGAAGGCGCCATTGCGGAAAACCTCCAGCGCCTCCACCGGATCGCTGCTGACGGTCATTTCATGTCCCAACTCTTCCAGTATGGATTTGCGCGCGACCAGTCCATGACGGTTGTCATCGACGAGCAGAATCCGTACGGGTTTGTCGATTGTTTCGGGGGAACGAAGAGCCACAGTGTTCAAGCCAGTGTGAAAGTTAGCAGAGCATGGTGTGCGTGTCAATGAACTCGTAATAGCTTGCTGCGGCGAAAGATCTTCTCCTTGACAATCGCTTTACAGCAAAGTAGCGATCCTCGGGCTTGCGCGTCCCCGCTCAAGCTACAATCATACCGATGCAGCCTCAAATTCCAATTGCCTCGATCACGGATGAATTTTCGCCGGACCTTCCCGTTGCCTTGGACGCCATGGTGGAAATCGGGATGACCGGCGCGGAGCTTCGCGTACTGTGGGGCAAGAATATTATGGACCTGAACCAGGATGAACTTGCCCGCGCCAGAGAGCTTCTGAATGAGCGCAATCTCCGGGTCGTCTCGATCGCGTCGCCCATCCTTAAATGCGTGCTCCCCGGCGCGCCTCCCGTGGACACGCGGTTTCAACAGGATGTTTTCGCCGCCAAACACAGCTACGATGATCAACCGCGGCTGGCGGAGCACGCCTTTAAACTGGCTGAGTTCTTCGATACGAAAGTGATTCGGGTTTTCTCTTATTGGCGCAGCGTGGAACCCGGGCAGTGCTTCGATGGCGTGGTGAAAGCGCTCGATATGTTGTCTAAGATGGCGCCGGCCCGGGTCATCATTGGGCTTGAGAACGAGCACGCCTGCAACATCGCCACCGCCAGCGAAACAAAGAAGGTGCTGGACGCGCTGCCTAACCCCAACCTGCAAGTGGTGTGGGATCCGGCCAATTGCCTCATCTCCGGCGAGGATCCGTATCCCGGCGGATACCGTCTTCTTCCCATCAGCCGTATCGCTCATGTTCACATCAAGGATTGCCATCTGGAGGGCCACAAACCCGTGTGGGGTCCCGTCGGAACACGCGCGATCGACTGGAAGGGACAGATGGCCGCGCTCAAAGCGGATGGCTATCCTGGCTACGTGAGTCTCGAAACTCACTGGGCTGGCCCCTCCAATAACAAATATGAAGGCAGCTGGATCTGCGGCTGGAATCTGCGCGGGCTCGCGTCCCTGTAAGCGTTAAAACTCGCGACGCTTCAACCGGTTCAGGCTGAATGACGCCGTATCGGCGACGGCCATTACCGTCATCACCCCAGCCTGTACCGGGTCGGTCACCACCAGGTCCGCCGCATCGGGAACACTCCCCGCCATGTTGAGGCTCACCACCAGCAAGCCTTGGGCACGCACTTCGCGCACGGCTTTTTCGATCTCACCGCCCATCAGCGATCCAGCCAGCACCAAAGCCTTCGCCCGCGGCAGCCGCGCCACGGCGCGTACCGCTTCCGCTAAGGGCTGCTCGCCCACCAGAGGAATCGTGTCGACGGATATATGCTCACCGCGAATGTTATGCCGGTCGGCTTCCGAGATCGCTCCAATCGCCACTTGTCCCACCTGCGCGCCGCCGCCGATGATGATGATTCGCTTCCCGAAAATGCGCGCCATCGTCTTGGTCTGTTCTACATGGCGAACAATCGGCAGCGCCGTCAGATCCCCGATCAATTCAGAAGGGTCCCGCGGCAGATGGATCTCGAAGTAAGTGCGCGCTTCCTCGGCTGTGTTCACGAGGATGGCGACCGAGGCGATATCCCCGCCGTGCCGCGCAATCACACCTGTCAGTTGATGCAACACTCCGGTGCCATTCACCGCCCGCACTTCCAGCCCGATCGTTTCCTGTGCCATTGCTCCCTGCTCTTGCAGTTTAACGGTTCCCCCGCGGACTGCGCTGAAAGCCAATCCGCGCCGCCCGGCGACGGCCCGCAACCGATTAGCGCGCGCGCCATGCCGCAGGTTATTCCGGTTTCCAAAATCACAGTTCGCCTGCTTCGTCCAGGCGGACATCGCGCCGTGAATCATGAACGCCCTCAATCCGCATCGGCACGGGCTTCCTGCCGCATGCCCCGATGGTAAATAATTATCCGGTGAGCCCAAACCGGACGGCGGGTTCCGCAATGCGGTGCTCTATAGACCCGTGATCGGTTTGGCTAGTATGCCTTTTGAAAAATAATTAAGAAAAGGACATTTATGACTTACCGAAAAGACCGGGTACGGGTGCTGGCGGGCACGCGCAAGGGTGCATTCATTCTTACCTCGGACGGCAACCGCAAAAAGTGGGACGTCGCCGGACCGCACTTCGCCGGTTGGGAGGTTTATCACATCAAGGGATCGCCGGCCGATCCGAACCGGCTGTATGCATCGCAATCCAGCGGCTGGTCCGGGCAGGTGATGCAGCGCTCTAACGATGGCGGCCGGACATGGGAGCCGGTGGACAACAAATTTACCTATGAGGGTGTCCCCGGCACGCACCAATGGTACGATGGCATGCCGCACCCCTGGGAATTTAAGCGCGTGTGGCATTTGGAACCGTCGCTCAGCGATCCGGACACGGTCTATGCGGGTGTGGAAGACGCGGCCCTGTTTCGCTCGACCGATGGCGGGGCTTCGTGGCAGGAACTCGCTGGATTGCGCCGTCACGGGTCAGGGCCTCGCTGGCAGCCCGGCGCGGGCGGAATGTGTCTCCATACGATTCTTCTCGATCCCGCCGATCCTAAGCGGATCTTCATTGCCATCTCCGCGGCAGGCGCCTTCCGTACCGTCGATGGCGGCGAAAACTGGCAGCCAATCAACCGGGGGCTGCGGTCGGAATACATTCCCGATCCCAATGCCGACGTCGGGCATTGCGTTCACCGCATCGCCATGCACCCATCGCGGCCGGGCGTGCTGTTTATGCAGAAGCATTGGGACGTGATGCGAAGCGACGATGCCGGAGACTCCTGGCGCGAGGTGAGCGGCAACCTGCCGGCCGACTTCGGCTTCGTGATTGACGTGCACGCCCACGAGCCGGAAACCATCTACGTCGTTCCGATCAAGAGCGATTCCGAACATTACCCGCCGGACGGCAGGCTGCGCGTCTACCGCAGCCGCACAGGCGGCAACGATTGGGAGGCGCTCACCAGCGGCCTGCCGCAGAGCGATTGCTATGTCAACGTGCTGCGCGATGCCATGGCCGTCGATACGCTCGATTCCTGCGGCGTGTACTTCGGCACTACCGGCGGGCAGGTGTATGCGTCGGCGGATGCCGGAGACACGTGGGCTCCGATCGTCCGGGATCTGCCCCCGGTACTATCGGTCGAGGTCCAGACGCTGTGAAGATCCGCGTGATGCTTCCGGCACATTTGCGTACGCTGGCGAAGATTGAGGGCGACGTGACGCTCGAGGTGGAAGGTCAGGTCACGCAACGCACCGTCCTGGACGCCCTGGAACTGCTCTATCCGGCGCTACGCGGCACGATCCGCGACCATGTCACACAACAGCGGCGGGCGTTTATCCGGTTCTTTGCCTGCGAGCAGGATTTGTCTCATGAATCGCCCGATGCGCCGCTCCCCGAAGCGGTCGCGTCCGGGGCGGAACCCTTGTTCATCGTAGGGGCCATCGCCGGTGGCTAAACACTTTCAACGGCTAAAACGGAGTAACTTATGAAACTATTCACCACCTATTTGATCTTTGATGGGAACTGCGGAGCGGCCATGACATTTTATGGCAAGTGTCTCGGGGCGGAACTGCAGCTCATGCCGTTCTCAGAGGCGCCGTGTGCTTCTCCTCCGGAAGCAAAGGACAGAATCATGCACGCGAACCTGACATTGAAAGCATCGCCGGTATTGATGGCTTCCGACACCATGCCTGGGATGCCGTTCCTGCAAGGCAACAATTTCTCAGTCAGCATCCAATGTGAAAGCGTGGCAGAAATCGACCGGCTCTTCCAGGCGTTCAGCGAAAACGGCAAAGTGACAATGCCGCTCACGGAAACATTCTGGGCCGCGCGTTTTGGAATGCTGAAGGACCAGTTCGGCATCAATTGGATGTTCAACCTCGAACAACCCAGGCAGGGGTAGTGTTCGGGAGGCGCTATTCTTACACTGATACGAAGTATGGAGGGTCCGTGAGCAACCGGCTGGAGTTTGAGATTGTTTGTCCGAATAACCACAACCAGAGCATTACGTTCAGTCAGGAAGGCTTCGAAGACGCCTTGAAGTCGGGTGCTTTGGTATTCCACTGCAACACGTGCGATACGGACTGGTCTCCATCCAGTGAGGAAATCGCGACGTTTCGAAAGCAATTCCCGAAGAATGGAAGCTAGCGCGTCGGCGGATCCCGCACTACCTCTGACGTCTTTTTGTCGTCACGGAGACCGATGAACTTCGAATGACGCAGATGGCCGTCAGGGGTCCATTCGACAAACTCGAATTGCCCGACCGTTACCGGTTTCAGCCAGCGGCAGTCCTTCATTTTCGCCTCCGTCAGACCTTGCCCCCAACGGCTGCCGGCTCTCTCCGGAAGGTTTGCGAACGGACAGGTTTTGATTTCGAGCGGCTGCAATTTTTTGAACAGCGTCTCGCGCAGGGCGGGGGTGAAGCCGTTTCGCGTGCGGGCGGCATATATCAATTTCTTTCCCTCGTAGTAGCCGAGAATGAGTGCATCGAAGTTTTTCGCGCTGGGAGTGTAGCCGCCGATGACCAACTCCTGCCCCTCATTGATGCGCATCTTCTGCCAGGAGCCGGTCCGCTGGCCGGATTCGTAGGTGCTGTCGATCCGTTTTGCCACCAGCCCTTCCATGCCCTGGACCTTCACAGAGCGGATCAGATCGGCCAGGGGCGCATCCAGTTCGGGGGAAAGGCGGATTGGCTCGCCGAGTTTGCCGACTAATTTTTCGAGGACTTCGCGTCTTGCGGCGAGTCGCTCATTCATCAGAAGTCTGCCGCGAAGCATCAGGATATCGAAGGCGTAGTACACAACCGGGGCGCCCGAGGAGCGATTGTTCTGCAGGAGATTGAACGAGGGTTTTCCCTGCTCGTCTAATGCCACCAACTCCCCGTCGAGGACGGTTTCATCGGGAAGTGTTTGCAAGCCGTCAACAATGGAGCCGAACCTTTCGGAAAAGTCATTATCGTTTCGGGAACGAAGGGCAACCGTCCCTTCGGATTTCGTGGCGATCGCCCGATACCCGTCCAGTTTGACCTCGTATACCCATCTTTCCCCCTCAGGCAACTCTGTGGTCTTCAGCAGTAACATGGGCTGGATAAACTGCGGGGCCTTGCCGGCTGCGCTTACCCCCGATCTGGTGGCGGCTGTCTTCTTAGGTTTTGCGGCTTTTTTCTCCGTGAGTGGAGATAAAGTCTGCTTCAGGCTCAACA
>DATLCW010000048.1:0-24073 GCA_035526195.1 Bryobacteraceae bacterium | reverse complement strand
ATCCTGGTTGGGGATTCCCGCGGCTTTTAAACCATCCAGAATCACATGCAGCACTTCCGGGGCGCTGATCACATGCGGCTGCCCCACCGGGTTCACCTTGATCCCGACCACGTCGCCCTTTTGAAAAAAGAGCTTCCACGCCGCCGTCCAGTCATCAGACCCGGTCAGCTCCTTCATCCCGCGGTGCATCATCGGCTGAATCACGGCGGCGTTATAGCGATTGGAAACAATCGAGCGTTGGTCTTCAATACCGATCACGCGGCCAGGAAACAGTCCGGGAATAGCGAGCTTACTGGCAGGAGCGCGGGAAACGGTTTGCGCACCCAGAGCGAGCTGCCCCAATAACGGAGCGGACGCCGCTCCACGTAAAAGACATCTTCGGTTGAAGCTCATGTGAGGTCTCCTCCTGTCACTATACAGCTTTTTATTCGATGCGCCTTTTCCCGGATACGTCAATCACTCCGCCGTGTGGACTTCATCGAAACCCTCGTCCACCACCGGCGGCTGCAACTTCTTCGCGGTCCGCAGGATTGCGGGCACGGGTATCGGCTTCTTATCCGTCCGGTGATTATTCCGGCCGATCGCCGTCCGTACGTTGGCGTCAAAATAGATCGCCACGACACGGAACCCGGCCGCCTTCGCCGCGCGAACGTAACCTTCGCGGACCGCGCGGGTGGCATTCGTATTATCGACAACGAAAGAGCGTCCCTGTCGCAGGTGCTCATCAATCAGAGCCGCCTCCCGCCCCGCCGTAAGCAGCACATCCCGGCTCACGTGCACATGCGTCGCGGCGAAGTGCCGCTGAAAGTAGGTCGTCTTGCCCGCGCCTTGCAGACCTACAAGAATTACGGCTTCGGACATCGTTCCAGCTTCGGCGGGCGCGATCCGTGCCTCGCCGCTCCTTGTACCGGCATGTAGGCTAACTCCTCGGCGGCGCGGGCGCGGCGCAACATCAAACCGCCGCGGCTCATGTCGCCCCGCCCCACGAAATCGGAAGGGAACAACAACCGCTCCCCAAACACATCGAGAAGCGGCCGGGTATACTTTTCCGTCGCGATACTGCCCAGCAGCACGAAAAAGCAGTCAGGCCCAGCATGCTCATTCAACAGCCGCGCGTCGCGCAGCAAGGGAACGCGATAGGCTTCATGGTCCGCGTCCACCGGCACGCGCGCAATCGCGCGGAGTTGTTCCATCGTCACCACCGTATCAGGAGGAACAAGGCCGATGCCCGGCACAATCACCGCCGCCGCAGGTACTCCCGCCGGCGCCGAGCCAAACGCCTCAATGTAGTTCATCTTTCCCCGGAAGTACAAGCCGCTGATAAAGGCATAAATATTGCCGATCGTAGCCGTACCCTCGCGCAACTGAACCGCCAGATCGAAGCTCGCCTGCTCCCGTAGCAACATGGCGCAGCGGGCTCCGCCCGTGTTCGCTGGCGACAATAGAAATACCCGGGGAAAGTAGATCGCCACCGCTACTTGCCGCCGGATTCCATCGTCGCGACCCTCTTAATGGCAATCTCCACACCCCGGCCGCCCGTTGCTGCTTGGAAATCAGCGCCGGTCAGCTTGGAGGCATTGGCGTTGGGCGTCAGCAGAATATTCGTCAGATCCTCGCCACTTTCAGAATTTACCACGCCCGGCCCAAACGTTCCCTCTACCCGCGGAGGCGCCAGTTCGGTCTTGGCCGCAAGGAATCCCGCGCGAATGGAGACCCGTTTTCCCCAGGCTTACGCGCCACCATGTCCGGAACCCGGCTTCAAAACCCATCAGCCGCGCATTACCAGGGCGTGAAAAAGATCCGCGACAGAAATACCGCCATTTGACCCCGGGTCGTGGTGTCCGTACCGCAATACTGGGTGCCGGAGCCGCAGCCCAGCGTGATGCCCATCTGGCGCATCTTCTGCACATACGAAAAGAACAGGTTATTACTCGCCACGTCCGTGAAGTAAGGCGTTGGCGGATACGGAAAATTGTTGCCGAACTTGGACCGTATCAGGAACGCAGCCATCTGCGACCGGGTCACAGGATCCGCCGGACAGAAAGCGATCAGATTGCATCCCGTGGTGATGCCCATTTCCCGCAACTTCTGAATCCACTTGAATTGCGGGTGGCCTATCGGCACATCGCTGAAGTAGGGGTCGGCGGGAAACGTGAAATCGTCGCCGCCCAGCATCGAGCGCACGATAAAAACAGCCATCTGCCCGCGGGTGGTGTTGTCGTTGGGACAGTATGCCGACGCCGTGCAGCCCGACGTCACGTTGTGTGATTTTATAATGCGGATGAAATCCACAAACTGGTCGTTCACCGGCACGTCATCGTAAGGGGCCGTGGTGTTCGTGCCCTTCTGTACCAGTTGCACCAGGTTGCCGGCGGCATAGATCGCCCCGGTGCGCGGTTCGCTTCCTGAATTTGCCGAAACCGTGTAATTCATGGAGCCGGGGCCGCTCGAAAGCGGCGGCGAAGTCAGCGTCACCCATGGCACACTCGTGAACGAAAACCACGGACAGCCCTGTCCAATGCCGATTCCACCGCCGCCGGGCGTCGAGGGATACGCGGTATTGGTGGGAGTCACTGCGCTCACGCATTCGCTCAGTCCCAAATCGCCCACCTTTGTGAGAAACCCGTCGCCGTTGCCGTTATAGGTGATGTCGAAACCACTGGCTGCCGGATAATTCGAGGATGCCGTCACTCCCGCGACATACACATCACCGTTAAGATCCTGCGCAAAGGCGCGCGGCACTTCGCTCGCCGCGCCGCCCAGTATCGTGGAGAATCGATTCGCGTTTGCCAGCGGCTCAAACACCGACAGAAAAACGTCCCCCGAGGAATTGCCCGAGAACTGGAACGCATCCGGCGTTGCCGGAAAATTCACGGAATCCGTGTATCCCGCGACCACCAGGTATCCGCCGCTGCCTACCTTCACGCCGCTCGAGAGCTCAAAGCCGCTGGTGCCTAAGAGAGTACAGGCGATCAGCACCGACAGGCCGCTGTTGAATCGCGCGGCAAACGCATCCGCGCCTCCGTTCCACGTTCGATCATACGCGTTCTGGGTGGTTGGAAAGTCTGCGCCGCCGGCCTGGCCGCTCACCACGATGCGTCCGCCGGCTTCCAGCGCCAGGTCGAAAACCGCGTCATGAGATGCACTGCCAATCATGGTGGAGATCAGCAGCTTCTTTCCATCTCCGCTAAGCTTGCTGACAAACCCGTCCGTGAGACCGTTCGGTGTGGTGTCATAGGTCCCCGGCGTGGCCGGATAGTCGGGAGACATGCTGCCGCCGCCGATAAGAATATCTCCCGCCCGATCAATCACCATTACGTTGGGGTCATCATCAAATACGCCTCCAATATAAGTGGAGAAAAGTAGATTAATTCCCCCGGAGTCGAACTTACTCACAAATAAATCGCGGTTTCCTTTGTAAGAGCGGCTGTAAGCGTTCGGCGTGGTGATGAAGATGCTGCTGTTGGTGGTTCCGGTGACGATCACGTTGTCCGCATAATCCACACCGACCGCCTTGGCGGAATCATTCGCCTCGCCTGTTCCGAGGTAGGTAGACCAGCTTAAGCGGTTTCCATCGGGAACCAGCTTCGTAATCACCGCATCGTCGCCCCCCGTATAATCCTTCTGGAAAGCTCGCTGCGTGACCGGGTAGCCAAAGGACGAGGTTCGCCCTACGACGATCGGCGATCCGGTGCTGTCGATGGTGATTCCGAAACCAAGGTCATCCCCTTCTCCTCCGATATACGTGGAATAGAAGAGTTGGGTGCCGTTCAGCGCAAGTTTGGTAACGAATATGTCGTTGTTTCCCTGGTTGGTGCTCTGATAGGCATTGGCGACCGGGAAGTTCGCGGATTTTGTGTACCCCGTGAGGAACGCGGATCCTACCGCGTCGGTCGTGATGCCGTAAATCTCGTCGCCCTGGGCACCCCCCAGGTACGTCGAGTACACGATCTGCGGGTCGATCACCAACGGCCGCTTGCGGTCCCACGACGCCAGTTCGAACTGATAGTTTTGGTTGCGGCCCTTGCGGTAGCGCGCCTCCACCGTCACCTGGCGTCCGTCGATCTCCTGATAAACCTTGGGCCGCCGCTGCCGGATGTCGCCCGCCGTGGTCGACAGCACCATGTCGCCCGCCTCGTCAATCCGCACGCCTTCCACTCCCTCCCACGCCAGTTCAATGAGATTGGGATCGGCTCCTGGCGCAACTACGAAGTCGTACTCCAATCGCCGTTCTCCGCTATAGAACACCACATCGATGCCCTTGTAGACTCCCTCGAATCGCACCTTGGCGTAGTGCGGAACATTGGTGCGCCACCCGGCGGGATCTTTTCCATAAAAATAGTTGCTCAGCCCCGGCACCTGCTCCAGCGCTTGCGCCCGTTGCGCCTTCCTTGCGCCCGCCAGGGTGAGATGTAAGGGCTGTTTTAAACTGGCGCTGAAAAAGAAAGCCTCCTGGCCCGTGAGGAGCGTCAGGAACCCGCCGCCACGGGCTAGAAACTGTACCTTCGCATCTGACTGGCCAACGTTCGGCTCAAAGTAAAGTGGCGTGCTGCCCAACTTTGACTTGCCATCCCTCTGTAAGCTGTCCAGTGGCGGTTTTGGCATCGGCAGGTTAGGCAGAGCCGGGCGGCCCGCCGCGGATCCGGAAATCGCCGCAGCCATCAAAACTGCACAAAAGACAGACATCCTCCGAAAGGTTCGCGCACGCGGCGCTCCTTTTCTCATGTGATTACTCCTTCTATCGATGTCTCTATCTTACCCGGTCAAAGCCCGGCGGAGGACGATCCCTGTGTCCAGGAGTGCCCACAAAGTGCCATCGGGGTGTGTCCCCAGCCACACACGCCCTGCCCGTAACGGCTCCGGCAGCGGCATCTCCCGCCACTCCGTCAGGTCTTCCGTGGTCAGCAGGTGCACCGCGCCCAAGGTGGAAGAGGCCGGATCCTCCGGCGGCTTTACCGCGGCTACCACGGCTCTTCCTCCGGGAAATAGAAGCAGGTCCGTCACCGCCCGGTCCTGGCGGCGGAACACGCGCTCTGACCGGCCGCTGCGGAGATCGATTGAGAACACTTCCGAGGGCCAATCGAACGCATCGTGAAACTCGACCAGTGCCAGCCCCTTGCCGTCCTTCGCAGAGCGAACACGGGTGATCCGGCCGAACAACGACGTCGAGGAATGTTTCCACGTGAGGCCGCCGTCACGCGTTTCAAGCGTAAGGGACGCACCCGGCCATTCTTTGCGCCGCAGATCCGCTTGCGGGTCGCGCCACGCCGGGATGGCTCCCGTGCGCCCCGAGCGTGGAGGGCGGGATGCACCCGTAATAATGCCCGCCCTCGGGGTGACGAACTCCACCCAGTGGTACGCCGTGTAGGAAGCGTGCGTCGCCGGCTCGGCGGCGGCGGCGACCGGAGTCCACGTATTTCCACCGTCGCCGGTTTCCAGGATCGTCTTCTCCTTGCCGAGCGCGTACCCGTGCGCCTCGGTGACAAAGTAAACGCGGAGCAGCCCCTCGGCCTTATGTACGAGCTTCCATGTCCGGCAAAGATCCGCGGAGCGCCACAAGCCGCTTTCCGCGGCCAGCCAGGCCGTTGCGGAGAGGAACAGGGAAACGGGCCGCTCCGGTAGAGTTCGTACGCTCCACGCTCCCTCCCACACCACGGCGACCGGCTTCGACCGCGCCGTCTCCATTCCCACCGCGGCAACCGCCCCGGCAGAAACAGCCAAGTCGATCCATATCCCATCCGGCGCGGCCCGATACACAATCTTCCACCCGCCGCTCTGCCATCCTCGCAGCCTCCCTGCGACAAACAAACTGCTGAATGCCCGGCGGCTATGCGGCAAGGAATCCCCTTAGACGCGCGGCGTAAGACCGCTCGCAAGAACCAACTCGGCGTGACTGGCGGCTTCCACAGCCGCCCCCGGCATCCGCGCCAGAACCACCAGGCAGCCGACCTGCTCTCCCACGGTGGTGAGAACTTCCATTTCACTGCCCGTGTGGGAATGGGTTTGCCGGTGCTGCACGTTGATTACTCCCACAACGCGATTGCGGGCAATGACCGGAGCGGACAAAAACGACTCATAAGTGTCTTCCGGCAGATCCCCGAAGAATTTGAACCGGGGATCCTTGTAGGCTTCTCGGGAAATCGCCACCATCCGCCGCTCACGCGCCACCCAGCCGGTGAGTCCTTCACTCAAATTGAGCCGAACTCTTCCTATGGTCGAAGGATGAGGAGTATTCGACGCGCAGAGCACCAATTCGCCCTTATCGATCAGATAAACAAGACAGGAATCGCAAGCCGTGTACTCGACGATCAAGTCGACGATTCCCTTGAGCACTTCCTGCAGACTCATTTCCCGAACCATGAAGCGGCTCACTTTTTGAAATAGCCGCAACTGTTGTTCGGTGCGCTCGAGGCGCGCTTCCAAATCCCTGGGCTTGGGCACGTTCTTTATTATCCCACCTTCGCCCCGACGCTTTTCCGTCCGTGCAGCCACGCTGCAGGAACATCTCACGAAGCTCTTCGTTCTCCATCAGATCGATGGAAAGCGCTATCCGCGTTACCTCCTCCTGAATCGTTCGAGGAATCTGCGTTCCGGCATACTTCCTCCAAGACGATGCTACGAAAAGCTGGAGCGTCAGATAGTCAATCTTGCGGAACGTCGCGCAAGGTGTCTTCCAGACTGGAAGATTCCATCAGATTGAGCAGCCAGACTTCGATAGACGGCAATTCCGCCTGCTCGACTTTGGTGCAGGCCCACTCCGGCATCAGTCCGAAGCGCCGGTCCAACATCCGCTTCAAAAGACTGACAGCTTCTTCCCGCCGGCCCTTCGCCTCTCCCGTCGCCTCTCCCTCCGCGCGCCCCCGCTGTTCCCATTGCAGGAACATCTCACGAAGCACTTCGTTCTCCATCAGATCGATTGAAAGCGGCATCCGCGTTACCTCCTCCTTAATCGTTCGCTCCAGCTTCCTTAGTCCAGATAGTACCATGAGCCTCGATAATGCCCGGTCCCGCGCATGCCCTTCCATCTTCACGATTCGCTCCAGGATCCGCCGTATCCCCGCACTCCGGTCCTGCATCGTACACAGAATCGCCACCAGATTGTCTCCCAACTGCTCACTGTCGAGGAATTCCTCCGCGTCTAACTTGCGGATGTCGAGGAGCTTATATTCGAAATCCAAACCCGGCTGGCGCAAACGGCTCGACATATTCATCGGCGCATCGCCGACATAGAGCACCACCTGTAGGGGTGGGACTCCGAACCGCATCCAGGCCGCCGTGTAATAGCCCAGCATCCGCATGGCCATCCCCGTGTCATTTGTTCCCTGTAACTCCATGTGAAACAGCTTTTCGTTCACCAGCCACGCGTTCAGGTCCATACGAACCATCTGCCTGGGAACTTCCACGTTGACCCACTCCCGCACCCGCGCCCCCGCCAGCTGCTCGATAAGCCGCAGCGGCCCTTCCTGCATCAGTTCCTTCAAGGTGATGTCGTAGCGCATCCTCTGAGAGGAAGTACACCCGGCGGGAGATTTCTCTCACTACTTCAGCACTGCACGGGTACCGTATCGACAATCTCGATCCCAAACCCCTCCAACCCCGCCACCTTTCGCGGATGGTTCGTCAACAGCCGGATCGTGTGCAACCCCAAATCGACCAGAATCTGCGCTCCGATGCCTGTATCCTGCTGCAGCATCCGCTGCCCCGCCGCCTGCGTCGTCAGAAACGGATCCCGCCCATGCGTCAGCAGCCGGGACGCACCGTTCTCCTTCTGGATCCGCAATCCAGGTCCCGTCTGATGCAGGTAAACGAGCACGCCGCTCCCTTCCTCCGCGATCCTCTGTAGCGCTCCCCTCACCAGCTCCCGGCATTCGCATTCGAGCGATCCAAATACATCCCCGTAAATGCAATGCGAATGCATTCGCACCAGCATCCGCTCCCGCCCCTGAATCTCGCCGCGAATCAGCGCCATGTGCATTTCCGAATCCACCGAGCTCGAATACGCAATCGTACGAAACTCGCCGAACTCTGTTCGAAGGCACCCCTCGCCACGCCGCTGCACAATGCGCTCATTCTGGAGCCGGTAGCGAATCAGGTCCGCCACCGAGATCATCTTCAAGTTGTGTTTCTGGCAGAACTCCACCAGTTGCGGCACTCGCGACATCGTGCCGTCGTCATTCATGATTTCGCAGATCACCCCGCCCGGCCCCAATCCCGATAGACGAGCCAGGTCCACCGCGGCTTCGGTTTGCCCGGTTCGCACCAGCACTCCACCTTCTTTGGCCCGCAGCGGAAACACATGACCGGGCCGCGCTAAATCCGCCGGATGCGCGGCGGGATTCATGATCACCCGGATGGTGTGCGCACGGTCCGCCGCTGAAATGCCCGTACTCACTCCGCCGGCTGCGTCCACCGACTCGCAAAATGCCGTCCCGAACATCGAGGTGTTCCGTGGAGTCATCAACGGAAGATTCAATTGCTCGCACTTCTCAGGGGACAACGCCACGCAGATTAACCCCCGCCCGTGAACTGCCATAAAATTGATGATCTCGGGCGTTATTTTCTCTGCGGCTACCGTGAGGTCCCCCTCATTCTCGCGGTCCTCATCGTCGACTACGACAAGCATCCGCCCGGCACGGAAGTCTTCCACAGCCTCCGGAATCGACGCAAATGGCATAATGATCTATCTTCGATTCTAGCTTGCAGGCCGTAATGAAATACGAATGCACCAGGTAGCCAGACCTAAACACGGACAAACTCCCCAGCAGGAAGCGCGGGACCGTACCCGTTATTACCTCTTCGCCGGCTTCGTCGGCGGGCTGCTGCTGTTGAACGTAACTGGAATTGTCAAAACCATCCTCGGCATCGATACCGCGGCAATCCTCACGGTCCTTGCCGGCTATAAAATCTTCTACAACTCCATCGCGTCCCTGCTGGAAAAAGAGATCACCGCGGATCTTGCGATCTGCGTCGCGGTGATCGCCGCGCTCATCGCCGGAGAGTACCTTGCCGCCGCTGAAGCAATGTTCATCATCCTGGTCGGCGAAGGTTTGGAAACATACGCCGCCGGACGAACCAACGCCGCCATCCGGCGTTTCGCCGAACAGATGCCTCGCAAAGCGCGCCTGCTTCGCGATGGGGACGAAGTGGATGTGGACGTTGACGATCTAACCCCAGGCGACCATATTCTGGTTCGCGCCGGCGAGCGGATTACGGCCGACGGAACTGTGGTCCGCGGCCTGTCCAGCGTCGACGAAAGCACGATCACCGGCGAGGCGCTGCCCAGGGACAAACACCCCGGCACGGATGTCTTCAGCGGTACCCTCAACGGCAACGGACTCCTCGAGATCCGTGTCGCCCGCGCCGGTTCCGAAACCACCCTCGCCCATGTGATTCACCTGGTACAGGACGCCAGAACTCATCTGGCGCCCGTAGAACGCCTGGCCGACAAGTATGCCCGGTTCTTCCTCCCTGCCCTCCTGCTGGCAGCCGCCGCCACGTTTTACTTCACCCGCGACTGGCTGCGTACCGTAGCGGTCCTCCTTGTCGGATGTCCTTGCGCCCTCATCCTGGCAACACCCACCGCGATGGTGGCGGCTATCGGGGGACTGGCCCGCCGCGGCATCCTCGTTCGCGGCGGGGCCATCATACAGCTGGCCGCCAAAGTCGATGCCGTGATGTTCGACAAGACCGGCACTGTAACGGAGGGCAAGTTCGAAATCATTCGTGTCGTGGCGCCCGCCATCCCCGAGGACGAAGTCCTCAGGCTCGCCGCAATCGCCGAGCGCGGCTCGGACCATGTGCTGGCGCGAGTCATTGTCGAAGCGGCCCGCGTCAAGGGCCTCGCCATCCCTGCCGTCAACGACGCCCGCGTGCTTCCCGGCCGCGGCGTGCAATGCAGCTTCAACAACCGCACCCTTCGTGCGGGAAACGCAGCCTTCCTCGCCGAACATGGCGTGAGCGGCGCCGCACCGGCCCTCGAGGAGGCGGACCGTCTGGGAGCCACCGCCGTCCTGGTGGCTGACGGCGCCGCGTTCCTCGGCGCGATTCTCCTGCGCGATCGCGTGCGTCAAGGAGCCAGGAAGGCCATCCATCAGCTCGATCACCACCTGGACATCCATCGTGTCGTGATGCTCACAGGAGATCGCCGCCGGGCCGCGGAAGCCATCGCCAGGGAATTGCAGATCCCCCACGTAGAGGCGGAACTGCTGCCCGAAGAGAAGCTCGACCGGATCCGCAGTCTGGCCGCCCAGGGACATACGGTAGCGATGGTTGGCGACGGCATCAATGACGCTCCGGCTCTGGCCGCCGCCCATGTGGGCATCGCCGTCTCAGGAGCCAGTGACATCACCGCCGAAGCCGCTGATGTCGTCTACATGGGTGAGTCGCTCGATAAACTGCCCAAGCTGTTTGAAGTGAGCCGCCGCGCCATGTCGATTACCTGGCAGAACATCGTCATCTTCGCGGGGATCGTTAATTTCGCCGCGGTCATCGCTTGCGCCACCGGCATTCTCGGACCTTTAGGCGCGGCCTTCACTCATCAGATCTCTTCGCTGCTGGTGATGCTGAGTTCGTTGCGCCTGCTCACCGTCGAGCGCCAGCCATCTTCCCGCTGGGGCAAGTTCATACACCAGCTCAAGCCGCATCATATCCAACATCGCCTTCACCATCTGAATCTGCCCCACAAGCTTCACCACGCCTGGCGGCGGCGCCGCGAATTTGTCAGGCCTATGGTTGCCGCGGCCGTTGTTCTGTTTCTGTTGAATGGGGCGTACATTCTGCAACCCGATGAAGTAGGCGTGATCGAACGGTTCGGCAAAAAGGTGATGCCCTATGAAGAGCCCGGGCTGCACTACAAACTTCCCTGGCCCGTGGAAAAGCTGACGCGCATCCAAGCCCGCCGCACGCGCGCGTTGGAGATCGGCTATCGGTCCAGCGATGCACCCGCCGCGACCGAGCCCGCCGCCTATGAGTGGAATGTGCAGCATCGCGGCGGGCGCTTCCAGCGCAAGCCCGAAGAAGCGCTGGTGCTCACCGGAGATCAGAACATGATCGAGGTCACCGCCACGATCCACTATAGGATCGCCCGCCCGGATGATTTTTTATTCGGCCTGATCGATGGCGAATCCATCGTTCGGGTAGCCGGAGAGTCCGCCATTCACTCGGTGGTCACCACCACGTCACTCGATTCCGCTCTCACCACCGGCCGCCGCCCGATGGAAGAGCGGATCCGCAAAGAAATGCAAGCCCGGCTGGATCGCTACCAGGCGGGGGTGGAAGTACTGCACGTCAAACTGCTGGATGTGCATCCTTCGCTCGAAGTGGTGGACGCCTTCCGCGACGTCTCCGGAGCGTTCGAGGAAAAGAACCGCCTCATCAATGAAGCGGAAGGCTATCGAAATGAGCAGGTAGCCGTCGCCCGTGGAAACGGCCAGGCAAGTCTGCGGAATGCCGAAGGCTACTCGGTGGGCCGCAGGAATCGTTCTCAGGGCGATGCTTCGCGCTTTACCCAAGCCGAGGTGGCCTTCCGCAGCGCGCCCGGTCCTACCGAAATCCGCCTGTACCTGGAAACCATGGAGCAGGTGCTGCCCGGCAAACGGAAGCTGATCGTAGATGCGAACAAAGGGCGCCGCCACCTGGTGTTGATGGAGGACGGCATCCAAGTCGCACCCCCCTCGATCCCGCTGGCGATGCCACCCAACCGTCCGCCGAAGGAACAGGAGTAATCGCTATGCAACGTTACCGCAGGTATTATCCGGCCGCCGGCGCATTCACATTCATCCTGCTGGCATGGCTTTCCTCTTATTCCATACGCGAAACCGAGTTCGTGTTGGTGACTCAGTTCGGCCGCCCTCTTTACACCGAAAATCACCCCGGCCTGCATGGGAAATGGTTCTTTCAAACCGCCAGCTATTTCGATAAGCGTCTGCGTATCTACAATCCGCGCCCCAGTGAATTCCTCACCCGCGATAAGAAGAACCTGGTGATTGACAGCTACGTCGCCTGGCGAATCCAGGACCCACGGCGGTTCGTCGAAACGGTGGGAGATCCCATTGCCGCCGAGATGCGTCTGCATGACATCGTGTGGTCCGGTCTCTCTTCTGCGCTCGGCAGCCACGATTTCGATTCGCTCATCTCCACCAACCTCGATGCCGTCAAGGCCCGTGATATGCTCGGCCAGCTTTCGAGCGATACCGGCCGGCACGCCTTAGCCGGTTACGGAATTCAAGTGGTCGATGTGCGCATCAAACGCATCAATCTTCCCGATCAGAACAAGCAGAGCGTGTATGCCCGGATGCGGGCGGAACGCGAACGGATCGCCCGCCAGTATCGGGCCGAAGGAGAAGAACAGGCTCTCCGCATTCGCGCCGATGCCGATCGCCAGAAAGAAGAGATCCTGTCGCTTGCCTACAAAGACGCCGAAAAGCTGCGTGGCGAAGGCGATGCCGAAGCCACCCGTACTTATAGCCAGGCCTATTCCAAAAACCCCCGCTTCTATAAACTGTTGCGCACCCTGGAAGCTTATAAGAAGGTGTTCGACGACAAGACTACGGCAATTCTCAGCTCCGATTCCGAATTGCTCAAAGTATGGATACGAGGCGAAACCGCGCCATGAAGTTGTTGGAGCCGGACATCGAAGTACTCCGCCCCCTGCCGCCCGCCGTGGAGAATCCGCTGCCGCGCCGCCTCCTGCAAGGCGTGGCCCTGCTGTGGCTGCTTACCTCCATCTACATCGTGCCCGCCGTTCAGCAGGCCGTGGTTACCCGTTCCGGCGCCGTGGTCGAACCGCGCGTAACGCCCGGCATTCATCTCAGCCTTCCCTGGCCCATCGATCGCGTCACCCGGCTCAAGGTCCAGCAGCTCCAGCGCCTGGTGATCGGCGGAGCGCTTTCCGACAATGTCACCGGCCGCGGCCAGCCCCTGATCTCGCAGTTCCTCACCGGCGATCAGAACATTCTCCACCTGCGCGTCGTGCTGCAATACTCCGTGGGCGTGCCCGCCGATTATCTCTACCAGGCGCAAGACATCGGCCGCCTCATCACCGCCGTCGTGGAATCGGAATTAACTCGCCGTATCGCCACCCGTACCGTCGACGCCGTGCTGACCACCGAGAAGGCGGCCATCCAGGATGAGGTACAAGCGGCTACGCAGAAGATTATCAATGATTATCGCGCCGGAGTTCTGCTCGCCAGCATTAATATGGAATCCGCTTCGCCGCCCCCGGAAGCCGCCGGCGCCTTCCGCGATGTGGCCAGTGCGCGCGCCGACAGCTCCCGGATCGTCAATGAATCGCAGGGATATGCGAACGATCTGCTTCCCAAGGCTCGCGGCCAGGCCCAGCAGATGCTGGAATCGGCATCCGCCTACAAGCAGAAAAAGATCAATGAAGCCCTCGGCGATGCCGCCCGCTTCTCTCAAGTGGCGGTCGAGTATGCCAAGGCCGCTGACGTGAATGGCCGCCGCATTTACATGGAAGCCATGGAACAGATCCTGCCCCGCATCCGGAAGCTGATGGTGGATAAAAACGGCAACCTGGATCTCACCATCGTTCGCAGCGGCGGAGAAAAGAAGTGACCACGGCGCGTAAAGCTCAGGTGCTGACGATACTCGTGCTCAGCGCTGCGCTGGCCATTGCGGCATTTCGTGCCAGGACAGGAGCCGCCGCCAACAGTGACCCACCCCCCCAAGACGTCATCTACAACATGTTGGACGCCGCCCGCGAGGGCAACCTAGCGCCCTACCTCGATTCCTACACGGGCCAGATGGAGCAGTCTCTTCGTAAGTCCATCGCCGAATCAGGCGAACCAGGCTTTGCAAAATATCTACGGGAATCCAATGCTTCCTTGAAAGGAATCGCCCTTCAGGAACCACAGGCGCTCACCGGCCGCGAAGTGAAGGTTCGGGTGGAATACGTTTTCCACGACCGCAATGAAGTCCAGTTCCTCTACATTGAGAAGACCGCTCGCGGGTGGAAAATCACCCGCGCCGATACGGCCGAACGCATCAAGACTTCAGTACCTTATGGAACGCTGGTCCCGTAGCGGCGGTTCAGCTAAAAGGGAACGTCGTCGTCCGAAATTACATCGTTGAAGTGCGGCTCGGATGCGGGTGCCGCCGCCGGAGCCGCGGCCGCTCTCGGCCCGCCACCCATCGCCGATCTCGGCATCGACACCACTCCCCCACCCATCTCGGCCGCCTGCGGCGCTTCTCCCCCACGCCCGCCAAGCAAAATCAATTCCTCCGCCACCACTTCCGTGATGTACTTTTTGTTGCCGTCGCGGTCGTCGTAGCTCCGCGATTGCAGCCGTCCTTCTATATAAACCTGTTTCCCCTTGGTGAGATAGTTTGCGACATTTTCCGCCCGCCACATCACCACATTGTGCCAGTCCGTCTCGTCTTTCCATTCCCCGGTCTGCTGATCCTTCAGCCGCCGCGTGGTCGCAATGGAAAACGTGGTGCGGGCAACCCCGCTCGGGGTGAATTTCGTCTCTGCGTCCTTGCCCAGGTTGCCGAGCAAGGTCACTTTATTGACGCTTTTGGATGCCATACTTTCTGCACTGTATCACAGGCAGTGGCTAAAATCTTCCGCAATCGCCCGCGCCACCGTGATCGGCTTCGAATCCCGGAACCCGCCGCCGTCATTGTAGTCCTTCTGAACCTCTTTCCAGCTCTCGTGGATTCCCGTCTGGATCTGGATCAACTGCCCGTCTTCGATCTCCTCGCCATCCCGGAAGTTCAATTCGCACGCGAACACCCGCCCCGGCTTATCCGGATTGTAAAGGGGAATCCCGAACTTCCGGCAGATCAGGGGACGGTACTCATAAATCTCGCAGGCCCCGTCCTCCAACGCCGGACACGCCAGACGCGTCCCCTCCACCGGCAGACTCCCCCAAGCTTCCGGCTCGCCGGTCCGGCTGACCAGTTTTTCCCGTGCCGCCAGATACGGCTTGGCTTTGCCTGCAAGCCGGTTTTTTACGTCCGCCGGCAGGGTCCGCACCCCTGCGGAGATCCTCGCCGCCTCTACTTCTGTGATCTGGAATAACTGGTGGCAGCAATCCGAGCATCCCGCCCGGCACTGAATGCGTGGCCCGTGCAGCCGCCGATTCCGGGCGAACTCCTCTTCCACGGCCCTACAGATTTCTAGATAGCGGTCGATAGTACCCGGCATACCTAGTTTCTACCATGCGCGACGATAGGTCACAGCCGGCAGAAATATTTGTCACACTACCCCGTGGGGGAGCGTCTAAATTACAGCCAGGCTGCGGCATTCTTTATTTCCAAACGGCAACGTAACTCATTGCTTAACTTGATGTTTTCTCAATGTATCATTTTCGTTTGCAGAAACCAAAAGTTGGTGCATAATACGTTCTACATGGCCCTTGCCATGACGCTCAGGTGTACTGCCTTCGCCGGTTTCCGAGCTTTTCACCTGCGCACCGTAGAGATATAATGCAGCCAGGTTCGAGACGCGTTCGAGAACGAAGGGTTGGGCGATGCAAAACCATGGTGGTTTAGTCCTGCTGCGTTGCGTGCAGAAGCTGGCGGGCGGCTGGCTGCTGGCAACCTCGATCGCCGCGGCGCAAAGTGTCATGACCGGGAGCGGACCCGGCGGAACCGTCCGCATATTCAATACCGACATGGCCGTGATGGAGATGCAGGAAGTACGCAAGGATCTTCCCTGCGTCGTCTCTCCCGTCAAAGCCACTCTCGGCTTTGACCTCAAGTTCCACGCCGGTTTTGAAGTCACCATACCGATGAAAGAACTCGCCGGCGTGGAGAACCTGCTTACGATCATTTTTCGGGTAACCCCCGAGGGTCGCAAAGACGAGCCCGTCTACTTCACCCAGCGCGTGAAAGTCCCGGCCATTGAAGAAGACGCAAAGGGAGACGCCTACTGGCAGGGGATCTTCGACGTTGGTGAAGGCAAGTATCACATCGACTGGATCATGCGCGACCGTACCGAGCGCGTCTGCTCCTTTTATTGGGACACCGACGCCCATCTGGCCGCCAAAGATAAGTCCATCGCGGTCGTGGTTCCCCCTTCCACAGTTCGCGCGTCCGATCCCGAACAGTTCCTCGAAGAGCCTCCCATCGAGCGCAATTCCACCGAGACGAACCTCAACGTTAAAGTATTGATTAATTTCGCCCCTCAAAACTCCAGATCCGCAACCTTGCAGCCTCTGGATACGTCGGCATTAGTGTCGATATTAAGGACGATCTCGCGCGATCCGCGAATCAACAGGTTTACCGTGGTAGCTTTCAACCTTCATGAGCAGCGTGTCGTCTATCGCCAGGATGCCGGCGATCGCATCGATTTTCCCAAGCTCGGAGACGCTCTGAACACTCTCAAGCTGGGTACGGTGGATGTGAAGCGTCTCAGTCAGAAACGCGGCGACACGGAGTTCCTGACCGAACTCATTAAGACGGAAACCGCTGCTGCCGGCAAGCATCCCGATGCTGTCATTTTTGCCGGTCCCAAGGCTATGCTGGAAACCAATGTACCCGCTGATGCGCTCAAAGAAGTGGGCGAACCGGAATTTCCCATCTTTTATCTGAATTACAATCTGAATCCCCAGTCCACTCCCTGGCGCGACAGCATCGGCCACGCCGTAAAGTTCTTTAAAGGTCAGGAATTCACCATCAGCCGTCCCCGCGATCTTTGGTTCGCGGTTTCCGAGATTGTCTCCCGTATCGTAAAATCGAAGCAAGGTAAGCAGCTTCATGCTGCTTCGGGCAATTAAACATATGCTTCAGGTCGCTGCTCCGTTGGTCGCTCTTCTGCTGGGAGCCGGTTCGCTTTCCGCGCAGACCAATCACACCAAATCACTAGCGCCTTACGTTCCCTCTCCACAAGCCATCGTGGACCGGATGCTCGAGGCCGCTCAGCTCAAACAGGGTGAGACAATTTTCGATCTCGGGTGTGGCGACGGCCGCATCCTCATCACGGCCGCTCAGAAATTTCGCGCCAAAGGCGTAGGCGTCGAGCTTTCGCCGAAATTGGCCCGGTTGGCTCGCGGCATGATCCGCCAGAATGGCCTCCAGAACACCGTCAGTGTCATTGAAGGGAACCTTCTCGAAGCCGATTTGAGCACCGCCGACGTGGTCACGCTCTACCTGCTGACGGAGTCCAACTCAAAGCTGCGCCCCAACCTCGAAAAGTATCTCAAGCCCGGCGCTCGCGTTGTCTCGCATGACTTCGAGATTCGCGGCTGGAAGCCGGTACGCGTGGAAGAAGTGCAGGCTCACCGCCGCATGCACCGCATCTACGTCTACCTTCGCTGAAGCATCCCACGGCCCACACAACTCAGCAACCCCGCTGCCAAACATCCCCACACGAACCAGTCTCCGTATCGTGTGTACGGGCTCAAGTCCGTCCGCCAGTCAAACTGCACCCGCGCCGCCACCCTGCCATAGGCCGTTAACCGCTGTACCACTCGCCCCGCCGGATCGATCACTGCCGTTATTCCATCGTTGGTCGCCCGAATCAACCACCGCCGATTCTCCGCCGCCCGCATCCTGGCAATCGTCAGATGCTGCTCCCGCGCCGCTGAACGTCCGAAATACCCATCATTGGACAAGTTCACCAGTACCCCCGCCCCCTCCGCCGCAAACTGTCTCACAAAGTGCGGAAACACCGACTCGTAGCAGATAAACGTCCCGGCCCTGCCTCCGGCAATCGGAAACGTCAGGATCTTCGCGCCGGGCGCGAAACTCCCCGCCTCCGTCGAGATCTTGCCGATCCATTGAAACCACGAGGGAGTGTATTCGCCAAACGGAACCAGGTTAATCTTGTCGTAACGCGCCACAAAATTCCCGTCGACGCCCAAATCGAAAACGGAATTCAGCGGAGCTCCCCGCGGCGTCTGCGCAACCCCTCCAAACAGAAAATCGGTTCGCGTCGCACGAGCCACTCCCGCTACCTGCTTACGGAAAAAGGCATCGGTCTCGTAATAAAACGGCGCCGGAACCTCCGGCCAAAGGATCACCCGCGGAGCCGGCTTGGCCGCCAGTGCTACATCCAGCGTCTGCGCCGTCAATCTCTTAATGGTGTCTTCGGTCAACTGCTGCGTCCAATCAGCGCGCTCTTCTATATTGGGCTGCACCACCACCGCGGTCTCGGTTCCGGGTTCCGCCGCCGGAGGCGCGGGCAAAAGCAAAACCAGCGGCAGCAAAGCCAACGGAACCAGATGCACTCGCGGCTTTCGGAGGATCAATACCGCCACCCCGGCGCCCAGCATCGCGAAAACAAACGACAGCCCATAAACGCCCGTCACCGGAGCGAGACGCAGCGGCACACTCATGTCGATTCCCGCATTCCCCAATACGAACCAGGCGAATCCGAAAGGTCCGTAGACTCGCTCCAATCCCGTCCACAACGCCGCCACTCCCAACACCGCCCAACGCGAGTGCACTACATATCCCGCCAGCCATCCGAACGCCATCCAAGGCAGCGCCCGCAGCCCGCAGAACAACAGAAACGCCAGCCATACAAGCGCGACATTCATTCCGCCATATTGCGCCAGCACATGGCGAATCCAATAACAGGCTCCGAACCAGTACACAAATCCCGCCGCCCACCCGAGCAACGCCCTTCTCAGCGGACGCACCTCTCCCGCCAGCGCCACCAGCAACGGAACCAGACAAACCGGAGCCAGCCAGACGAATCCAAGGTGCGGCAGCACCGCAATACTGAGCAGGGCGCTAAGTATGGCTAGCCCGAACGCCTTCACCCGCCCGACGCCTCTTCATCGACCAGGTCGGCCATGTAGCTGCTCCGCACAAACGGGCCGGAAAATACTTTACGGAATCCAATCGAAAGGCCATAGTCCCGATAGGCGTCGAATTGGTCCGGCGGCACGTATTCCGCCACCGCCAGGTTCCGCCGCGTGGGCTGAAGATATTGGCCAATGGTGGCGATATCCACCTGCGCGCCCCGCAGGTCGCGCAGCAACTGTTGCACCTCGTCCCCGGTTTCGCCCAACCCAACCATGAAGCCCGATTTCGTCAGGACGTCCGCTCGCGCCTCGCGCGCAAACGACAGGACTTCCAGCGACTGCCGGTAATTCGCCTGCGGGCGCACCCGCCGGTAAAGCCGCGGCACCGTTTCCATGTTGTGATTAAACACGTGGGGCTGCGCATCCAGAACCCGCTTGACCGCCGCCAGGTTCCCGCAGAAGTCCGGCGTCAGCACCTCCACCCGCGCCTCCGGCAATGCTTTGCGGACTTCCCGTACCGTTTCCGCAAAGTGGTGCGAGCCGCCGTCTTCCAGATCGTCGCGATTCACGCTGGTGATTACCACGTACTTCAACCGCATCGTCGACGCCATGCGCGCTACATGCTGCGGCTCTTGCGGATCAAGCGTGAACTCGCGCTTCTCCGGGGAGCCTTTGGGCACCGAGCAGAATCCGCATCCCCGTGTACACACGTTCCCGAGAATCATGAATGTCGCCGCTCCCCGGTGGAAACACTCGTGAATGTTCGGACAGCGCGCCGATTCGCACACGGTATGCAAATGCAGCGCCCGTAAGCCTCGCTTCAGATTGGTGACTGACTCGAAATGCGTCGCCCCTTTCCGCAGCCATTCCGGTAGACGCGGCCCCGGACTCGGTCGAATATACACCAAAGCATCACTCATTGAATTTCCGCAACTAATACTTCCGCAAATACGGCTTCTGGAAACCCGCCGCTTCCAGCTCTGCTCGCGTCCGGGTAATGGCCCCCGTATCCGGCAGCGGACCCACCAACACGCGGAACGTTCCCACACTGGGCCCTGGAGCGACCACCGCCGGGAATCCTTTCCGCTTCAGAACATCTACAATAATCTCGCAATCCGGCCGCGTCGACGCTACCACTTGCAGGAATTGCTGACCCGGCGCCGGGTCTCCCGCCGTCGTGATAGAAGGCGGTTTCACGGGCGGCGTGCCCTCGGCGGGCGTTGGCGGCACCGCGGTTGGCGCCCTCTTTTGCGGCGGTTCCTGTTTCGCTTCCGGCTTCGCCTCTGCTTTCCGTTCCGGCGCCCGGGACTCTTCGGTCATCGCTTGCGGCGTCAGCGCCGACGGCTTTGCAACCTCGGGCTGCGAGGACCGCGGATCCACCACCACCCCCGGCGGCAGGTCTTTTGCCGGCGGACCTGCCGGGTCCACCACGATCGGCTCTCTTTTTGCGGCGAGCACATCCGGTGGCACCGAGTTTTTTCCAACGATGTAGCCCATCGTGAAGAACACGCCCAGCAGTACGACAACGATGAAAAAGACACTGAGCAACTGCTTATTGCCCAGAATCAGTTCAAATTCCCCGTCTTCGCTCCGTGCCATTGTGGGTTCCTATCTAACCTTATAACCTACGGCCTACCGAGCACAACTGGTCTGAAAACTGGCTTGAAAACAGTCTCAAAAACGTCTAAGGACGCAGCTTGTTCTCACGCGCCTGTATTGCAATCGCCAGCAGCCGCGCCGTGATCGCGACGAATGGCACCGACACGGCTACTGCCACCCACCAGTGGATCCGCGGCTCCCGCACGAGCTCGCGCGCCCCTACCGTCAGCATTGCCGCCGCCGCCAATGCCGCGACGCCACTCAACCCCAACTTCGCTTCCGCCGCCACCAGCGCCAGAGCCGCCGCGGCCAGCATCAGCCCTGTTGCCTTTATTCCCTGCTCGATCAACGATGCGATTGCCACCATCGCCATCACCGCTCCGCAAACGCCGGGGACGATCCATCCCGGCCGCAGCAATTCGATGTAGCCCACCAGCAATCCCGCAATGACCAGCGCGTAAGCCACATTGGGATCACGAAGCAACAACATTCTCCCGTATTCTATCCTCACCGGACTATTTCGCACACCTCAACCCATCACGCCCGTCCCTGATTAATTCTCCCTTAAAATCAAACTATTAATCATAAATTAAACCCATTCCTAAAACCGCCCCGCTACTCTGATGGCAAATCCGGATCACCGGATGCGATCCAAAGGAACCCCCATGACGCGCGCCCTTACCTGCCATGCGTGACCGGCGCGCCTTACGGCCCTGCGTTATCGGCACGCCCTTACCGGCCCTGCGTTACTGGAGCGCCTTACCGGTCCGGCGTGACCTTCGCGCCCTTATCGGTCCGGCGTGACCGGAGGGCCCTACCGGTCCGGCGTGACCGGAGCGCCATACCGAGGCGCGACCGTAAGGGAGCGCTCTGCTGCGAACACCTACTTCAACTCCAGAATCTCTTTTTCCTTAGCCCGAACCGCCTGCTCCAGTTTCTGCATCTCGCTATCGGTCAGCTTCTGGATTTCCTCGTGCCCGCGGCGGTCTTCATCTTCGCTGATCAACTTATCCTTGAACAGCTTTTTGATCGATTCGTTCGCATCGCGGCGCACATTCCGCACCGACACGCGGTGTTCTTCAGCCACCGTGTGAAGGCGCTTTACCAGTTCCTTGCGGCGATCCTGTGTCAGGGGCGGAATCGGCACGCGGATGATCTTACCGTCGTTCATCGGATTCAACCCGAGATCGGAGCTACGGATCGCTTTCTCGATCGGCCCGATCTGCGAGGCGTCCCAGGGTTGCACGGTGATCAGCGCCGGTTCGGGGACGTGCAGATTCGCTACCTGGTTAAGCGGGGAAGGCGTGCCGTAATAATCGACGCGGATGCCATCCAGAAGGCTCATCGAAGCGCGCCCTGTGCGGATGGAGGACATGGCATGCAATAGGTCGGCAACGACCTTCTCCATGCGCGTCTTCGAGTGCGCCTCGATTTCTTTTACGTTCTTGAAGGTGCTGTTTAGCGCAGGTGGTTGTTCTTGTTTCATAGAGGCCTCGTGTAGATTACGAGTGGATGAGCGTTCCAACCTTCTCACCCATCGCCATTCGCATTATATTGCCTGGAGTGTTCAAATTGAAAACCAGGATCGGGAGCTTGTTGTCGCGGCACATCGCGACTGCCGAAGCGTCCATCACGCGCAACACCTTCGACAGCACTTCCTGATACGTGACACTCCCATAAAGCACGGCGTCGGAATGCTGCAGCGGGTCCTTATCGAAGACTCCATCCACCCGCGTCGCTTTCGCAACCACCTCGGCGCCGATCTCCAGCGCCCGCAGAGTAGCCGCTGTATCCGTCGAAAAGTAAGGATTCGAAGTGCCGCCCACAAAAATTACGATGCGACCCTTCTCCAGATGCCGGATTGCCCGGCGGCGGATATAGGGTTCCGCCACTTGGTTCATGTGGATGGCCGTCATCACCCGTGTGGGCGTGCCTTTTTTTTCCAGCGCATCCTGCAGCGCGATGCCGTTGATCACCGTCGCCAGCATCCCCATGTGATCCGCAGCCACGCGGTCCATGTCCTGGGCCGCGGCCGAGATCCCCCGGAAGAAGTTTCCGCCACCGATTACCAGCCCCACCTGGACACCGATCTTCGTCAATGCCGCCAGCTCGCAAGCCAGCTCCTTCACGCGCTCCGGGTCGATGCCGAAAGAGTTCCCTCCGGCCAGAACCTCGCCGCTCAGTTTCAGTAGAATGCGTTGGTAGGCTGCCACCGCTTCCCCGTTTAACCGGCCGGCTGCGCGTCGCCCACCTTGAACCGCACAAAGCGGGTCACGGTGATATTCTCGCCTAACTTGGCAATCTTCGTCTTGATCAGATCCTCCACCTTGATGGTGTTGTCTTTCACAAACGGCTGCTCCAGCAGGCAGATCTCCTCGTAGAATTTGCTCAGCCGCCCCTCCAGGATTTTGTCGAGGATCTTTTCCGGCTTGCCTTCTGCGAGCGCTCGCGCGCGTTGGATGTCTTTTTCCTTCTCCAGCACTTCCGCGGTCACTTCTTCCCGCCGTATAAATTGCGGATCCGCCGCCGCGATCTGCATCGCAATGTCCTTTACCAACTCGGAAAAATCGTCGGTACGGGCGACAAAATCAGACTCGCAATTCACTTCCACCAGCACTCCCAATTGGGCGCCCTGGTGGATGTAGCTGCCAATGACTCCCTGCTGGGTGCTGCGGGAGGACTTTTTGGATGCGGAAGCGATGCCGCGTTTGCGCAGCACCACCTCGGCGTCACTGACGTTGCCATTGGCTTCCTTCAGCGCGGCTTTGCATTCCATCATGCCCGCTCCCGTACGGTCGCGAAGCTGCTTCACCTGTTGCGCGGTGATTTCCGGCATAGTTCTAATCCCTTTGCTGTTCGCTATGAACGATTGGAGAGTGGAGTTGCGAATTCCACCTTACGGGCGGAATCCGCCGATTTCTTCTTCAACTTCCGCCCGTCGGCGGCCTTTGATCGGAAGCGCTGCCAGATCTTCCTCGACCAGGCTTTCCGCCATCAACTGCTGCGAGTATTGCGGATCCAGATACTGGGTGATGTCGGCCGGCTCGGCCGCTCCTTCTTCCCCTGCTTCGCTCGGCTCGGCCGGCGGCGGCGCAGCCACGAAGTCGGTTTCCGACACACGCTGGCGGCCTTCAATCACGGCTTCCGAAATCTTGTTGGTGAACAGCCGGATCGCCCGCAGCGCGTCGTCGTTGCCGGGAATCACATAGTCCACCATGTCCGGATCGCAGTTGGTGTCCACCACCGCTACTACCAGGATCCCCAGTTTCTTCGCTTCCGCCACGGCAATCGACTCTTTATTGGAGTCCACCACAAACAGCATGTCCGGCAACCCCGGCATATCTTTGATGCCCGCCAGGTTCGACATCAGATGCTTGCGCTCGCGGTCAAGCCGGATGATCTCTTTCTTGGCCCGTCCAATCCAGCCGTTTTCGGCGAAATCGTCAAGCTCTTTTAGACGATTGATCGACTTTTTGACGGTGATAAAGTTGGTCAGCAGGCCGCCCAGCCAGCGCTGGTTGACGTAGTATTGGCTGCAGCGCGTGGCTTCTTCCGCCACCGCTTCCTGCGCCTGCCGTTTGGTGCCCACAAACAGCACCGTTTTCCCCTGCCCAGCCATCTCTTCCACAAAACGCATCGCGTCTTTGAAAAGCTTCAGCGTCTTCTGCAGGTCGATGATGTAAATGCCATTGCGTTCGCCAAAGATGTATTCTTTCATCTTTGGATTCCAGCGCTTGGTCTGGTGCCCGAAGTGTACGCCG
>DATLCW010000293.1:0-21203 GCA_035526195.1 Bryobacteraceae bacterium | reverse complement strand
GGCGCCGCGGAAGGCTGCTTCCAACTCCTGAATAATACTGCCGTTCCCGCGCACCGGCCCGTCCAGGCGCTGCAGATTGCAATTGACCACCCATATCAGGTTGTCGAGCTTCTCCCGGGAGGCAAGGGTGATGGCGCCCAGGGTTTCCGGTTCATCGCTTTCGCCATCTCCGACGAAAGCCCAGATCTTGCGATCGGTTTGAGCAATGATCCCGCGGCTTTCCATGTAGCGCATGAACCGGGCGTGGTAAATCGAATTGATGGGCCCGAGACCCATCGACACCGTGGGAAATTGCCAGAAATCCGGCATCAGCCAGGGATGCGGATAGCTCGAAAGCCCGGGATGCTCCCGCAACTCATGGCGGAAATTCTCCAGGTGCTTATCATTCAAGCGGCCTTCGAGATAGGCGCGCGCATATACTCCAGGGGACGCGTGGCCCTGGAAATAGACAAAATCGCCAGGCTCATTGCCGATCTTGCCGCGGAAGAAATGGTTGTAGCCCACCTCCAGCAGCGTGGCGAGCGAAGCGTAGGTCGAGATGTGGCCGCCGATGCCGGGATCATACTTGTTGGCGCGCACCACCATGGCCATCGCATTCCAGCGAATCATGCTTTTGATGCGCCGCTCCACGGCACGGTCTCCGGGATAAGGTACTTCCTCATGCACCGGAATCGAGTTGATATAGGGGGTATTCAGCTTGGAAGCGATTTGCACACCCAGATCGGCGGCTTTCTCACCCAATTTCTCCAGCAGGAAGCGCGCCCTGTCAGGGCCGATTTCATCCACCACCTGCTCGAATGCTTCCATCCACTCGGAAGTTTCCACGGGATCGGAGTCGGGTACGACGCCTGCGCCGGATACGGAAGGATCTTCGGTTAGCACCATTCGTGTAATAGACATTGTTCGTTGAAAAGTCTCTTTTTTACGATAACATGCACTCCCCCGAGGCGCGGCGGTGGCGAACTATAATGAACCCCTGGGAGTTACCTCTGGAAGTACACCTGGTAGACGGCACCTACGAGTTGTTCCGGCACTACTACGCGCTGCCGTCCGCGCGTGATCGGGACGGCTATGAGATCGCGGCGGTCCGCGGCGTACTCACCTCCATCCTGGGCATGATTCGAGCCGGGGCCACCCATATCGCGGTGGCAACCGATCACGTCATCGAGTCATTCCGCAATGACCTCTGGCCAGGCTACAAAACCGGAGCCGGCATCGAGCCTGACTTGCGGGCGCAGTTCTCTCTGCTCGAAGAAACGCTGACGGCCGCTGGAGTCGCCGTGTGGCCGATGGTGGAGTATGAGGCCGACGATGCCCTGGCGTCCGGAGCCCTGGCGGCAGCCCGCGACACCCGCGTCGAGCGCGTGGTTATCTGCACCCCCGATAAGGACCTGGCCCAATGCGTAAGCGGAACCCGCATCGTCCAGTTGAACCGGCGTACGCGAGTCATCCGCGATGAGGCCGGCGTCGTCGCGAAGTTCGGCGTCCCGCCCGGGTCCATTCCGGACTATCTCGCCATGGTAGGCGACGCGGCCGACGGCTATCCGGGATTACCAGGCTGGGGAGCAAAATCGACGGCCGCCGTGCTCTTTAAGTTCGCGCATATTGAGTCCATTCCCGCCGACTGGCGTGAATGGAACGTGAACGCCGCCAATGCGGGCGCCTTGGCTTACACGCTCTCGGGCGAGCGCGACCGCGCGCTGCTGTTTCGAACGTTGGCCACGCTGCGGACTGATATTCCACTGTTCGACGATGTGGAAGAACTGCGATGGCAAGGTCCATCACCTGGGTTCGCCGCTCTCGCCGCCCGCTTCGACGCGGCTAAATAGCCGGCGGCAGCGAACGGCCGTTATGTGGTTGAAGAAGGCTACCCCACAAAACGGGAACCACCCTCGCTACTATAAAAGCTTGACCGGGCGCATTTTTCTCAAGTTGATTCTGGCCGTGCTCAGCATTTTGATTGTTGCTGTGATCGCGGTGGATTACCTGGCGTCGCGGGTGGCGGAACGCACCTACATCCAAACGCTCACCGGCGATCTGGCGGCGCGCGGAAGGCTGCTGGCGCTGGTGCTCTCCGGCACTGTCTCGGACCGGTCTTTCAATGATATGGCGCACGCACTCGGCGGCCGTCTGACGGTGATTGCCAATGATGGAACGGTAACGCGCGATTCGGAAGCGGATCCGCGCAAGATGGAGAATCATCGCACGCGGCCGGAGGTGATGGATGCGCTAGCCGGCCGGCAGGGATCCGTCATCCGTTCGAGCCCTACGCTCCATACCCCTTATCTCTATGTGGCGATCCCGGCGCGCAACGGCGTTCTGCGGCTAGCCGTGCCGGTGGCGGAAGTCCGCACGGGAGTGGACGCCATCCGGGGCCAGATGCTTACCGCCGTGGCCCTGGCGTTCCTTCCCGCCATTTTGCTGGCGGCGTTAATCGCCCGCCACGTGTCGGCGCGGCTGGGCTCGATTATCGACTATGCGGGCAAACTGGCGGATGGGCAATTTGAAGCGCGTTTGAAAGATCCCGCCACCGATGAGTTGGGAATCCTGGGAAGAAAGCTAAACGAGACCGGCGAGAAGCTGCAACACACCGTGGAACAGTTACAGAAGGAGCATGTAGAGCTCGAGAAGCTGGAGCGGGTGCGAAAAGATTTTGTGATCAACGTGTCGCACGAGCTTCGCACGCCGCTGGCATCGATCCAGGGTTACACGGAGACGCTTTTGGATGGTGCTGTGTACGATCAGCAAATCAACATCAAATTCCTCTCGATTATCCGGCAGAACGCGGAGCGGCTGGGCCGTTTGACTGGCGATTTGCTGACCCTTTCCCGCATCGAATTGAAGACGCAGAAATTTCAGTTCGCTTCTTATTACGTGAACAGCCTCATTACCGATAGCGTGGATTCGATGCGGCCGATCTCCGATAAGAAGGATATCGAGCTTCACATCGAGCCCGCGATCGAAAGCACGGAGGTGTTTTGCGATTCCGAAGCGGTACATCAGATTCTTAGCAATCTGTTGGATAACGCCATCAAATACACGGCGGAGAACGGGACCATCACCGTTGGAGTGCAGCAGGCAGCGTCGGGGGCCAACTTCGTCGAGATCTTTGTGCGAGATACAGGAATTGGGATTCCCGAAGAGGATTTGCCGAGGCTGTTCGAGCGTTTCTACCGGGTGGATAAGGCCCGTTCCCGCGAATTAGGGGGTACCGGACTCGGTTTGGCCATCGTGAAACATCTGGTGAAAGCAATGGGCGGGGAGGTGCATGTTACAAGTAGTCCCCAGAAAGGGTCCACTTTCGCCTTTACTCTCCCTGTTCATGACCTTGGCCTGTCGGAAGATAGCTCGCTTCAAGGACAGTTAACCGTTTCGTAATTGTTCTGTAACATCAACCGAGGTATGTTCGTAACAGGATGAAGAAAATTGCCTTGATCGAGGATGACGCCGATCTTTTCGCTTTGTTGAAGTACAACTTGGAGAAGGACGGATTCGTAATGGTGGGCGCGCAGACGGGGAAAGGCGCAATCGACCTGTGCCGCCGCGAGCGCCCGGACCTGATTCTGCTGGATATCATGCTTCCCGATTCCGATGGTTTGGACATCTGTAAGGGGATCCGCTCTCATCCGGAGCTGGCGCATATTCCAGTGATCTTTTTAACGGCGCGGGCTTCGGAAACGGACCGGATCGTCGGTCTGGAGCTTGGGGCTAATGATTACATCGTGAAGCCGTTCTTTATTCGGGAACTGATTGCGCGCATCAAGATTCAGTTCCGCGGGCAGCAGACGGCGAACCGGGCGTTGAAGTCCGGCGGGCTCGAACTCGACCGCAACAGTTGCCGCGTGAGGTTGCACGGCCATTCGCTGGCCCTGACCGCCACCGAATTTCGTCTGCTCGAGTTCCTGATGACGCGGCCGGGAGTGGTATTTAGCCGGGAACAGCTGCTCGATTCGGTTTGGGGGCATGACCGGGCGGTGACAGACCGTACCGTCGATGTGTATATCCTGCGATTGCGGCAGAAGATTGAGCCGGACACGGCCAACCCCACGTTCATTCGATCTGTAAGAGGATTCGGCTACAGCTTCAATGAAGGAGTGGAAGAGCAGGTCGCTTGAGATTACTGGCGCCGGCGGTTTGCCAGGTTGAAGCGATCGCCGGCGGATAGAAAATAGTAGCGTTTGCCATTGGGTTCCGCCCCGCGTTTTGGGTCATAGATCGCCACCTTACTCGCGCCGATCACTTCCATCTGGTCCCCGCGAACGATTACGGCCGTGCGCTCGTCGATTCCAATGCCGAGCAGCTCGGGATGCTTTTGCACGACGCTTACCATGTCATCCTGGCGCTTCCGCGCGAGCAGGTGTTGATCGACACCGACGTCACGGAGAAAGCCCATGCCCATTTCATAGCCGGGGGCCATCATGACGGTATTGCCGGAGCGGGCTCCGCGAACGAGGTAAGAGCCCTGAATGGTCGCCCCTGCCGATGAACCGCCAATAACTCCTCCGCGTTTCAGCACCTTCCACAACTCGCGATGGGTGCGAGTGTAGAGGTAGGAATCGACCAGACGCCACTGCCGGCCTCCCGGAAACCATACCCCGCGCGCTTTGCGAAGCGGCTTGACGAAATCGCGGGAGTCGGCCACTTCGCGGTCGCGCGTATGCAATACGGTAACGTTCGTAGCGCCCGCCTTTGCCAGAAACTGGCGATCCACCCAAACTTTATCGAAGCTGTCGCCCTCTCCCGCCGTTGGAATAATCACGAACGGCGCATCTTTGCCGCCCGCGAGCTCAATGAACTTATCGACGATGGCCGGCTCCAACGTCCCTCCGCCGGCAATTACCAGAGAACCCTTTGGAGGGCCGACCTTGGGCGCCGGCGCGGCGCTCGCCAGCAGATAAGCTGTGAGGAATACGAGGGAGGAGCCGAGCTTCATTAAGGCTTTGTACCACGCACCATGGGGACAAACACAACCGGAATCGCCGTACGGCGTTGTAACTTTCCATTCATCTGTTTTTCCAAAACCACCAGTTGCTGGCGATCGCCCTCACCCACGGGAGCCACCATCCTCCCTCCGGGCCTCAATTGATCCACCAGCGCCTGCGGGATCTCCGGCGGTGCGGCGGTGAGAATGATGCGGTCGAAGGGCGCCTCTTCCGGCCAGCCCTGATAGCCGTCGCCCAGCCTTACGGTGACGTTCTTATAACCGAGGCGGGTTAGCGTTTTTTCCGCGGCCCGGGCCAGCTCCGGTACGATTTCGATCGAATAAAGCCTGCCTAGAAGAGGAGACAACACAGCGGCCTGGTAGCCGGAGCCGGTACCGACTTCAAGCACTTTGTGCCGCGGCTCCACCTCGAGCAACTCCGTCATAAGCGCCACAATATAGGGTTGTGAAATGGTCTGGCGTTGGCCAATGGGAAGGGGACGGTCCTCGTAGGCATGGGCCTGCAATTCAGAAGGCACAAACTCATGACGGGGAGTTTGGCGCAGGGCCTGCAAGACTCTTGGGTCCTTGACGCCGCGTGTCTCGATCTGTTTTTGAACCATGGCGCGCCTCTCGTTTTCTCGGGGATCCGCGGCAAAAAGCAGCAAAAACGCAGCACTCGCAAATAAACGCCCCACAACTCCATTGTATGGCAGGCGGAAGCATACAATAGACACAATGGCCCAAGACCGGACAGCCGTGCGCGCCCCCGCACCTGATAAGAACGTAGGACTTCTCAGGCAGCTTGGCATCACCACGGCCACCGCGCTGGTGGTGTCGAATATGATCGGCACGGGCATTTTCACGGCCATCGGTTTCCTGGCCGGTCCGTTGGGGGAACCTTCGCTGGTTCTTGGCATTTGGATTGTCGGAGCGCTTTGCGCTTTAGCGGGTGCATTTTGCTACTCCGAGCTTGGCGTCAATTTTCCGAGTTCCGGCGGCGAGTACGTGTACCTGACGAACGCCTACGGGCCGTCGTGGGGTTTCATGACGGGGTGGGTGTCTTTTGTGGCAGGCTTTTCGGCTCCGATAGCGGCTACGGCGTTGGCATTCTCCGACTATCTCGGATATTTCTATCCCGCGTTGAAGCAGGAAAACGCGGCACACGCGATTACTATCGGAACCTGGACGTTGAAGTTTGGCGCCGCCCAGATGGTGGCGTGCAGCCTGATCGCATTTCTGACTCTGCTAAACCTCTTTGGAGTGCAGCGGTCGGCAAGATTTCAGAACGTCTTTACCACGCTGAAGGTCGTCGTAATTGTAGTCTTCATCGTATTGGGTTTTGTTGCGGGATCCGGCGACTGGGCAAACTTCCACCGGGCGGCTGCTCGGACCACCAGCACGCCGATTGTTTCGCAGTTTGCCATAAGCCTGTTCTGGATTTACGGCAGCTACAGCGGATGGAATGCGGCCACCTATGTAGCGGAAGAGTTGCGTAAGCCGGAAAAAACGCTGCCGCTGGCGCTCACGGTGGGAACGATTCTGGTGGCGGCACTTTACTTTGGATTGAATGCGGTGTTTGTGTATGGTGCGCCGCTGGAGGAGATGAAGGGTCAGATCGCCATCGGCTCGCTGGTGGCGAAGCGGCTGTTCGGTCCGGAGATAGCGGGCATCTTCGGCGGACTGATGGCTTTGGCGCTGGTGTCCACGGTGAATGCCATGGTGACGATTGGGCCGCGCGTTTATTACGCGATGGCCAAGAATCGCGCGTTCTTTGTTTCGGCGGCGAAAGTGGACCCCCGATGGCACACCCCGGTGAATGCCATCGTGGCGCAAGGAATCGCTTCCGTGCTGATGACATTTGTACCCTTCGCCAATCTGTTCCTCTACATTTCTTTCACGCTGAACCTGTTCGCGGGATTGTCCGTTGCCTCTCTGTTCATGTTCCGCAAACGGCCCGGTTGGCGGCGCCTGGGAGTGGTGAATTTCGCCTATCCCCTCGTACCGGGATTCTTCCTGGTGGTGAGCGCATGGATGTATTACGTGGGTATAACCGTGGAACCAACTGTTTCGCTGGCTACCGTGGCCACTGTTGGCATCGGAGCGCTCATCTATCATTTCCGCATTCGGCAACAGAACTGATGGCAATTATTCTTGACGGTAAGAAGGTGAGAGACGCGATCCAGGCGTCGTTAAAGCCGCGGGTGGAGCGCCTTGCGGCGGAGCGGCGGGCTCCCGGGCTGGCGGCTGTTCTGGTGGGCGGAGATCCCGCTTCCGAGATCTACGTGCGTAGTAAGGTGAAGGCGTGCCAGGAGCTTGGCATCTTCAGCGAGAAGCATCTGCCCAGCGCCGGCGTTACGACGGAAGAGATGCTGTCTCTAGTACACTCGCTCAACCAGCGGCCGGACATTGATGGGATTCTGGTTCAACTTCCATTGCCGCCACAGGTGGATGAACAAGCGGTGCTGCAGGCCGTCGATCCCTCCAAAGACGTTGACGGCTTCCATCCAATCAGCTCCGGTAATCTGATGGCGGGGCGTCCCGGATTTCGACCGTGCACGCCGGCCGGGATCATGCGCCTGTTGGATTACTATGCGATTCCGGTGGCGGGGAAACGGGCGGTGGTGATCGGACGTAGCGACATTGTGGGCAAGCCGATGGCTTTGCTGTTGCTGCATCGGAACGCCACCGTAACGATCTGCCACTCAAAGACAGGGGATCTGGCGGAAGAATGCCGGCGGGCTGATATCCTGGTGGCGGCGATCGGCCGGGCAGCCTTTGTGACGCCGGATTTTGTGGCGCCGGCTGCGGTGGTGATTGATGTCGGGATCAACCGGCTTCGCGAGCGCGAACGGGTGGAGAATATCTTTGAGTGGGACGCCGGGAAGCTGGTGGATCTGCGGGAAAAGGGTAGCGTGCTGGTGGGCGATGTGCATCCGGCAGTTTTCCGCAACTGCGCGGCGTACACTCCGGTGCCGGGCGGCGTGGGTCCGCTCACCATCGCGATGCTCATGAGCAATACGGTGGAATCGGCGGAACAGCGGTTAGGTGCGCGGTCGCGGCAAAAATAATGGCCCGCGCCAGTACTCCGGCGCTGGCCTGATTACGGGCTCCCTATCAGAAGGTAAGGTCGTAGGCGAATGTCATCAGAGACACCGGCATCAAGTGTTTCTGAAATTCCTGCGTCGGCCAACGCCGAGTTTCCGGGCGATGTCCCCTTGCATCTCATCATGACAACTACGGGACGCCTAAGCACGCGAAAGTAAAGGCGTGGCTGAAGCGCAATCCCGCCGCGGCGTCTTTCTCAGCGTGGCCGACCTCGAAGCCTCCATCGAGGCGTTCCTCACGGTCTGGAATCAGAATCCTAAACCGTTCGTGTGGACCGCGACCGTCGAATCCATTCAGGAAAAGCTCAATCGCTGTCGCCAAACCTTGGAACAGATCAAACCCGGATGCACCCGCCCCAAGTCGCGAAACCGGAAGAAATAACCTGTCTAGTTATTTCGAAGACACTACACTAGGGTGAAGGAAAACGCCGCCAAGACGCCTGCGATTAAGCACTTCCGGAAAGGAACAGAAGACCGGCGGACTTTGCCTGGGAAACGGGCATTCATACCTCACTGGAGTAAATCACGCCACCAGTGCCAGGACTTTATCACAACCGGCGATGGAAGGGAATGAGCCTGGGGGCACGGTAAAACATGATATGGTGGCGTGCATGAACACCGTCCTGATCATTTTACTTGTGTTGCTCCTCTTAGGAGGAGGCGGAGGCTATTACTACGGCGGACCGCAAGTCGGCGGGAGCATCGGAGGGCTCCTTCTCGTCGTCCTCATTGTCTGGCTGATATTCGGGAATCGCCGGGTGTAAACTACGCCCGTGCTTTGGGATGCGCACGGTCGTAGACAGCCATCAAATCCTGGATCGATAGCTGCGTGTACTTCTGGGTGGTGGAGAGTTGCGCATGGCCAAGCAATTCCTGGATCGCGCGCAGGTCGGCTCCGTCGCGCAATAAGTGAGTGGCGAACGCATGCCGGAAGCTGTGCGGATGAAGCGAGACATCGCCCGCCAGCGCTACCGCATAAAGCTTTACAATATGCCGCACCGCGCGATCCCCCAGTCGTTTGCCGTGGGAGTTCAGAAATAACGCCGCGACATCCGGCGCCGGGGTGCGTTCCGGTAAATAGCGATCGAGCGCCTCCGCGGCCTTTGCGCCGAAGGGTACCTGGCGCTCCTTCCGGCCTTTCCCCTGAACGCGTAACCAGCGGTCTGTGAAGTCGATATCGGTCAGGTCGAGTCCCACTAGTTCACTCACGCGGATGCCGCAGCCGTACATCAATTCAAACAAGGCGACATCGCGCCGGACGTGAGGCCGTTCCAGGGTATCCTTCGCCACGGCATCAATCAGGCCGTTGGTCTGATCTTCGGGTGGGGCTTTGGGCAATGCCTTGGGCGCTTTGGGCGTGCGGATCAGCTTCGCTGGATTCAGCTTCACCAGCCCGAGGCCGTGAAGGAACCGGAACAGAGAGCGCACGCAGGCAATCTTGCGGCGCAGGGTGACCGCGCTCAGACGTAAATGATAGAGATGGCCGAGCCATTCGCGAATGGCTAGGGAATCCATCGCTTCCACGCGCGGCTCCTCCGCGCGGTGGAAGTATTCCTCCAATTGACGGAGGTCGCTGCCGTAACCGGCCAGCGTGTGCGGCGAGACATCGGCGCGGCGCAAATCCTTGAGGAACAACGCAACCGCCTCAGACAGCAACACTGTGATATTCCTCCAGCTTCTGCAAAGCGATGCGGCATACTTCGGCGTGGCGCGCTTTCTTATCGTGGCGCAAGCGGCGCAGGGAATCCCCGTCAAGCTTGGGCAGCAGGTCAAAGGTGATATTCGCCGGCTGGTAGTGGGCCGGATCGGCGCCGGTGATGTAGTGGCACAACGATCCGAGGGCAGTTTCGCGGGGATAGACGCGCAACGGTTCTCCGAGCGCGAGCGATGCGGCATGTCGTCCTGCGATCAGGCCGGTGGCGATCGATTCCACGTAACCCTCAACACCGGAAATCTGCCCGGCAAAAAAGATGCGCGAATGGTCGCGCAAATGGAGAGCCGGGTGCAGTAACGCCGGGGCGTTGATGTAGGTGTTGCGGTGGATCTGACCGTAGCGCAGAAATTCGGCGTCCTCAAGACCCGGAATCATACGGAAGACGCGCTTCTGATCGGGATACTTGAGGTAATTCTGAAAACCCACCAGGTTGTAGCTGGAGGCACGCAGAGTTTCCTGACGCAGTTGAACCACGGCATAGGATCGCTTGCCGGTACGGGGATCTGTGAGGCCCACCGGCTTCATGGGACCGAAGCGCAGCGTATCGCGGCCGCGGCGGGCGATTTCTTCAATCGGCAGGCAAGCTTCGAAGTACGGCACGTCCTGCGGGATGTGGGGCGTGTGCTTTTGTGCTTCGAGCAGCGCGTCCAGAAAGCGATCGTACTGCTCCTGATCCATCGGGCAGTTCAAATAATCATCGGTCGAATCCATGGACTTGCCGTAGCGCGAGGCTCGAAACGCTACGGAGTAATCAATGGTCTCCGCGTCCACGATGGGGCTGATGCTGTCGTAGAAGAACAGCCGGCTGGAGCCTGTGAAACGGCTGATATCCGCGGCGAGAGCATCCGAGGTGAGCGGGCCGGAGGCGATGATGACGATTCCGTCCGGCGGAACAGATTGTACTTCCTGCCGGCGCACCTCCACCCCTGGCAGGGCGGACACGACGCGGGTCACTTCTTCCGCAAAGAGATCGCGATCCACCGTGAGCGCCTGCCCGCCCGGCACTCGTGCTGCTTCCGCGGCGCGGATCAGAACGGAGCCGCTACGGCGAAGTTCTTCTTTCAACAGCCAGGGAGCACTGTTGGCGGATTCGCTCTTCAACGAGTTACTGCACACCAGTTCGGCGAAGCGGTCCGTTTTGTGCGCCGGTGTGGAAAGCGCGGGCCGCATCTCGTAGAGGATGGCGGAAATGCCGGCGCGGGCGGCTTGGCAAGCCGCTTCCGATCCGGCGAGGCCGGCGCCGATGATATGGATAGGCCCAGGCACTGGATGGATCAATTCATTATTTCATGGATCGCCAGTTGCGCCAGATAGCCGGCGATGGTAATACCGGCGCCAGCGGTCCACACAATCGTAGCGGGCACCGGGAGCAGCACGGCGCATACAACCGTTATGCTTCAATGTCTCGAGGATCGATTCGCGGGCTTCCGGGCAATCCATGGCGGCTTACTCCTTCATCATAACCGCCATCGCGCGGCGGGCGCGATGGAGATGGCTTTTACGGTTCCTTCGGGCAGATCCACGAGAAGCGCAACGTCTTGCTCGCCTTGTTCCTGAAGATAATAGAGCGTCAAAACGTCGCGCTGATCTTCAGGGACTCCGGCGAGCATCGCCACACCTGCAGGCGTTCCATGGTGGCGCTGCCAGTTGGAAACTCTTGTTCTGGTATCGCTGGACGAGTAATCCGAACGCCTGCTCGAAGCGTTTCTTTGCGGACGAAAAGAAAGAGAATGACTAGGGGATAAGCTCGGCTTCGATGGTAACGATCGCGTTGACTTCGACATTGCCGACTTCGATTGGAGTGCCTGCGCCGGCGGCGAGTCTGGTATCGGTAAACGGCTGGCTGATGGAGCCCCCTTGTTCGGCAACCATGACGTTCCCAACCCGCATTCCAAGGCCCGAAGCGATCGCTTCCGTGCTCACCTTGGCCTGCATGGTGGCCAGGCGCAAGGCTTGTTGCCGTGCCGGCTGAGGGTCCTTCAGAGAAAAGCTGAGTCCGTAGATCACGGTGGCGCCCGCCTTGGTTGCGGTGTCAATGACACGGCCGGCGCCGTTCAAATCGCTGGATGTCACCTGCACCGTGTTCGAAACGCTGAAGCCCGTAGGCTGGTTGTTCCGATCGCGGGTTTGGCTCAGCGTGTAGTTCAGCGTCTTAATATCGGCGTTGGCTCCCAGGAGTTGGCGCAAGGCGTTGATCACTTCCGTGGTTTGGGCGGCATTGCGATCGCTCGCGTCCTGGGCGGTCTCGCCGGTGGTAGTCACGCCCACACTGATTTTCACCTGGTCCGGTTTCACCGACACGACACCAGTGCCGGAAGCTCTGACGACGGGGCGCCGGGCTGTCATTTGGGAAAAAGCGGACGTCTCCCAGAAAATTAGGCCGAGGGCAAGCAGGAATCGAAACATGGATAACCTCCTGGATGGGCGGGTGCTTAGCTCTGGCGGGAACAGAGATGCTGCGTACCCCAGTTTCGCTTACTTGAAGAAGGAAATCCAGCGCGTCTGGCTCGCTGAGCAGCAAGTTGGCTGGAGGACGGTTGCCCATTCGCCGCCTCAGATCTTGAGGGCCGCCGCCGTCTGCACAGTGCCGGAATTTCCCCGGCCGCTGCGGGCGGTATGTTCCAATGGTTGCAGGCATGCGCATTACGCAAATCATAGACACGGTTGTGCCGATCCGTTCCAAGATCCGCAACGCCTATATCAGTTTTTCAGAGATGACCGCCTCCGCCGTTGCGATCCACACCGACGTGGTTCGCAACGGTAAGCGCGTAGTGGGGTTCGGCTTCAATTCCAATGGCCGCTATGCGCAGAGCGGCATTCTTCGAGACCGCATGATTGCCCGCCTTATGGATGCCGAACCCGAGGCGTTCACAGACGATTCGGGAGAGAACCTGGATCCAGCCAAGGCCTGGAAGATTATGATGACGAATGAGAAGCCGGGCGGGCACGGAGAGCGCTCGGTGGCCGTGGGTGTGCTCGACATGGCGCTCTGGGACGCGGTGGCCAAGATTGAGCAGAAACCGCTTTACCGGGTACTGGCCGAGCGCTTCCATCAGGGGGCGGTGGATTCCGAAGTTTACGTGTATGCGGCGGGCGGCTATTACTATCCCGGTAAGGAGATCGACGGACTGCTCGAAGAGATGCGCGGCTATCTCCATCTCGGCTACAACACGGTGAAGATCAAAATCGGCGGGGCGCCTTTGGCCGTAGACCTGAAACGTATTGAGGCCGTGCTGGGAATCCTCGGGCCGCACCAGGATTTGGCGGTAGATGCCAACGGACGCTTTGATTTGCGGGAGGCGCTTGCCTATGCCGAGGCCCTAAACCAATATTCGCTGAAGTGGTATGAGGAGCCGTGCGAGCCGCTGGATTTCCAGATTCATAAAGAAGTGGCCCAGGTGTCTAAGAATCCTGTGGCGACCGGAGAGAATCTGTTTTCCCTGCCCGACGCCTTGAACCTGATCCGGTATGGAGGGATGAATTCCGAGCGCGATTACCTGCAGTTCGATCCGGCACTTTCCTACGGCGTTGTGGAGTATCTGCGCATTCTCGAGATGTTGAGCGCGCACGGATGGTCGTCACGGCGCTGCATTCCGCATGGCGGCCATCAGATGGCGCTGCATGTCGCCGCGGGATTAGGCCTGCACGGCAATGAGTCCTATCCCGGCGTGTTTCAGCCGTTTGGCGGATTCGCGGATGGAGTTCCGGTCATTGGTGGCAAGGTGAGGATACCGGACGCGCCGGGTATCGGTATTGAGGAAAAGCAGAACCTTTATCAGGTGTTCCGTCAACTGTAGAACCGGCGCTGATGGCATCGCTGCTCCAAATTCGCTTCTATAGTTTGGAGGATTGTTTATGCCCCAGGGACCGGCTGCCCGCATCACGGATCCGGTGATGCACCCTTTGCCGCCCGTGCTGCAGCCGGGACGCGGCAGCCCCGACGTGCTGATCGGATATTTGCCGGCGTGGCGGGGAATGCCATTGGCTTCGGTGGCCGCCTTGCAGTCTGCAAAAGCTGCATCCGATGCAGCCATTCATGCCGCCGAAGCAGCCACAGTGGCAGCGGCAGGCACCCCGGGAGCCCCGGGAGCCAAAGCGGCGGAGGAGCTTGCAAAGGCCAGTTGCCTCGGGGCGATGAGTGGTGCGATTTCGGCTGCTGCCGGCGGGGCCGACATCCATGTATGCTGCACGCCGCTGCCGGCGCCGCCGCACGGACCCGGTGTGGTGATCGATGGAAGCCCGACCGTGGCGATTAACGGGTTGCCGGCCAGCCGCATGGGCGATACGATTCTCGAGGCGATCGGGCCGCCCAACAAAATAGTCCAGGGGGAGGTAACTGTGATTGTGGGGCAGGCAGCCGGTGGGAAGCACGGAGACCGGAGTGCGACGGGAAATGACAACGCCCGGCGGGAACTCGTGAACGCCTAAGGCAACACCTTATCTTGCGGAAAGACGTGAATGGAAGTTGGCAGCCGGCGTGCTTTGAAATTCTCTGTTGCGCGGATACAGATTAAACCCGGATCCGCCGATCTAAGCGGATAGGTTTAAGACGAAACCCCTTTAAACTTTGAGAGCGTTAGGGAGTGAAATACATGACGATCTTCACGAAAACTAAGCATGTCAGCGAAGAGGCAATGGGCCTGCACGCGATGAATGACCTGCCTGAAACACGACGCGACCTGGTTGCCGAACACCTTTCCGGGTGCAGCCACTGCCGCAGCCAATTCCATGAAGTTCAGGAATTCATCACAATCCTCAGGCTGGCGGCGAAGCGCACTCCCGCAGTCTCGTTGTCAGTTGCCGTAAGTTAGGCGCCCACGTTGGCGTGATCGAATGGGGCGGCGCGTCGATCCAATTGCAGAAGCGGTGTTGGAACTTTCCGCCTTCGGCTCCGCGGGCAGCGCCGGCGGTTTATCCGGCCGGTTCAGCGGTGCTGATCGCTACCGGTTTCAATCGCCAGCATAAAGCATGGGAAGAGCAGACGCGCGAGTTGTGAGCGGCGAAGATAAAGGCTTTCGGGCCGAAAAGCGCACCCCGATTCAATGGCACATGTACAATAAGGCCAAGCCGCAAGTAGATTCTTCCGGAAGAAGAGGGCGAAACCGTGCAGCGACGCGATGCTCGCCGTGAGCGGTGTATTGAAGATGGAAACGCGATGAAACGCCATCCGAAGCGAGCCGCGGCTCCGTATATGTATTTGTGAGGCGCAATACGCGATACCCGATGTCTGAGAGCTTGGACATGCCCGGCACGCATGAAAGCCGTGCGTGGCGCAACCAGACTCCGCAATCGCAAGTGGAGCGGTCCTACAAGCTGATTGATTCACGAGCGCCTCAGCCCTCCGGCAGCGGACTCGCGGGTCTGGCGCTAAGTTCCCTGCTGGCGCAGGATGCCCAGGGCGCTTCGAAAGCGGTTCTCATAGAGCCCAACGCGCCACACCATGGAGCGAAAACGAAATCGGTGATCTGGCTGCTCATGGAGGGCGGGCCCAGCCACATTGACCTCTTCAATCCGAAACCGGCGCGGATCAACTTGAATGGACAGCCGATGCCGGCGAGGCGGCGGCGCGCCGTCGACAGTCCGTACCGTGTGCACGATATTCACGCTTTGGGATTAGATCACGAGTGTTTGACCGATCAGCATAACGTCCGCTCTGAGCATCCGGCGATTGCATCGGGCAAGCTGATTAAGGAATTGTTTGCTTGAAGTTTTTCTTAGCTTTGATGTTCGCGACGCTAAACGAGCGCCCTAGGACCGGGCGCGGCGAAGAAGATCTCGCCTTACGGCTGAAGCGCCGCGATCAAAATGCGATGGGCGAGCTTTACGACAGGTATGGAAAACTCGTGTATTCGGTGATCTTCCGCATTGTGAAAGAAACGGGAACCGCCGAGGATCTGGCGCAGGAAACGTTTTTGCGGGTGTGGAACCGCGTGCAGTTTTTCGATCCGGAAAAAGGGACTTTGGGTCCGTGGGTTTTGGCGGTGGCTCGCAACCGCGCCATCGATTATTTGCGCAGCGTCGACGGTCGCATCGCGCAGAGAACTTTCGAATACGATGGCGGTGTGGAGCATCCGGAATCGTTTGGCAACCTGGAGCGCGATGTAATCAACTCCGATCGGGCGCGAATTCTAAAGGAGGCTTTCACGAAGCTGACTCCCAATCAGCGGGTGGTGATCGAGATGGCATATTACGAAGGGTTGTCGCAAACCGAGATGGCGGATCGCATGAAGCAGCCGCTCGGAACCGTAAAAACCTGGGTGCGGACGGCCCTGCGAATTCTTCGGAATGAGGTTGAGGAGGTGCTGTCGCCATGAGCGATAATGAAGACCTTCGCGATCTTTACGAGCTATACGTGCTTGGATTATTGGATCAGCCGGATCGCGCCCGGGTGGAACAGGCACTGCGCGACGGCTCACAGAAGGCGAGGGACCGCTTGCGTCGGGCAATGGAGAACAACGCGATGCTGCTGGCGTCGGTTCCGCCAGTGGAACCGCCCGCCCGCCTCCGGAGCCGCGTCCTCGCAAGCGTCGGAGTTCGCCATAAGAGTTGGGGCATGCTGGGATTTTGGGCAGCCGCCACGGCCAGTCTACTCCTGGCCAGCGTCTACTTCGGAGCGCAGAAAATCCGGCAGGATTCGCAACTCGCCAGTGTGCGCGCGGAGCTGCAGCAGGTGTTGTCGCAAACGGCGAATACGAATGCGGAACTGGCGCGCGCCCGGCACGTATTGAACTTCCTGAATGCGCCGGAGACGCGGGTGGTCACGTTCGGTCCCAAGGACCCCAAGCCGCCGCGCGGCCGTGTGCTGCTGCACCCCAACCGCGGCGTGCTGTTGATTGCCTCTAATCTGCCTCCTGCTCCTAATGGGAAAATCTATGAGATGTGGATCATTCCTAAAGGCGGCCTCAAGCCGATCCCAGCGGGTTTGTTCCAGGCGGATGAGGTGGGGAATGCGATTCATCTGCGGCCAGGAACGGTGGGTATGAATGCAACCATCGCGGTGACTCTGGAGCCCGAATCCGGATCCGGCCAGCCCACGACCACGCCGCTTTTCGCCGCCGCGCTGTGAGCGGTTTCGCTTGAGTGCCAGCGGCGGGTCGAGCCTCTGGCGCGGAAGACGGGCCATCGGATCAACACCGAATCCGTCCCTGTTATCATCGGAGTAGATGCTTATTCATAACCCGAGAGGCAACTTCTCTTTCCTGAAAGGCATCAGCCCCTATTCGGCTGGCGCCATCGCTTCCCCCGGCTTTGAAATTGAGCACGTCAGGCTACTTCGTCCCGTCCCCCTGAAAGCGGGCTTCGAAATTGTGGATCGGACCATCCGCAGCCGCCAGCGTCATCGCCAAGCTCTGTGCGGCATGGAGCTACGGTCGCCAAAGCCGTTCACTTTCGCCGGCTTCAATCAGTTTAATGCCGGCTATGTCGAAGTTTTGCAGAAATGGGATGTGCTCATGGACGGACTGAATCCGGTGGCGCGGACCAACATCGCCCCCGCTTACGATCCGCCGTCTGAGCCTTCTCTTTATGGCTTCAGTTATACGTATCCAACCGGCAACGCCAGCAAGGCGTTTATTGTGGCCGGGGCCGGCGAGCTGCCGGAAGGTTCCCTCGATCCCCACGATGTCGTCCGTCTGGGCGATGTCTCCGCGGCCGGTTTGGCGGAGAAAGCGCGCTATGTGATGGGCCTGATGGAAGGGCGCTTGAAGGGCCTCGGTGTTTCCTGGGCCAACGTCACCACGACCAATCTTTACACGGTGCACAACATTCATCCTCTTGTGGAAAAAGAAATCGTGCAGCCGATGGGCAAAGGGGCGCAGCACGGTTTTGTCTGGCACTTCTCACGCCCTCCCATTGAAAGTATCGAATTCGAAATGGATGTCCGGGGCTGCCGTCACGAAGTTACGGTTTAAGAGACGGCGCGCCGCTGGCGCCGCCACTCAAAGAGCACCACCCCGGTGGCAACGCTGACATGGAGCGAGGCGATTGCTCCCGCCATCGGGATGCGCACGACGAAATCGCATTGTTTCCGCGCTCGTCCAGGCCACAGATCCAGTAGCGCTCTTCCTTCAACCGCTCGATCTCCTGGCGTACATTGACGATCTTGACAACGGGCAGGTATTCAATAGCACCGCATTGGCTCCGGCGGCATGAACGGTGCGGATGCTCGCCCCGAGATTGTGCGGGACTTCGACGCCATCCAGAATAAGAGCCACAAGTCATCGAAGCATCACGGCAACCCAGTCGTGCCGCGTTAAGATAGCTTTATCTCTATGTTCATTGATGTCGACCGCGAAAGTCATGTCCCTGCGTACGTTCAGATTCGCGAGTCGATGCGCGCCCTGATTGTTCAAGGAGCGTTGCGCGCCGGTGAGCGATTACCCAGTACGAGAGACCTGGCGAAATCGCTCGGCGTGAATCGAATCACGAACTTGACAGGATTTTGAAGTCCCACAACTTATTGATTCTACAAAGTCGCAGATGTCGTCAAAAGCATCAAAAGCAGCGTCTCGGTACAAAATTGGTACAAAATCTTTTGAGCACTTGGCGTAAAACAAACTCGACCTGGCTTTGATTCGGAGCGTCAAAGCAACGTTCGGTTTCGGATCGCCGAAAAACGTCACCATTGAGCAAAGTGTCCTGGACTGACCAAACCTCTCAGGAGAGTTTTTCGACGAGGCCCGCTTTCCCACGGTCCACTAAATAAGTAAGCACGGTGCCAACGACGAGCGCCACCAAATACCCGTAAGGAAGATTGACTGCAAGGAGTCCTACGGCAAAAACGAGCGCGAGTTGCGCCGTCGAGTGCGCCATGTCTCTTGCCAGTGCGAGAAGGGCAATCGCCTCAAACAGCAAGATCGTACCGAGAATCGGTTTGGGGAACAGGTAGACCACCTGCTCAAAACTCCCCGCAAAAAATACTCCCAGGACGAGATACAGCAGGCCGTAGATGATGACCGAACCACCCGTTCTCCCCCCGAATGTATAGTGCCCGGCCATGCCACCCGATCCGTGACACGTTGGTATGCCGCTGAAAAACGGATTGATGAGGTTCATCAGGGCGTACGTGAAGCTGATTTTTCTAACGGTCAGGTGCTTTTCAGGAAAAAGGTCCCTTGTAATTTGCTTCGTCGCAAGGATCGAGTTGCCTAGGGAAAGCGGAATCTGCGGCAGCGCCAGCAGCAGGAAGCCTGCCCAGATGTCCTTGCCGCTCGGCACGTGAAGCACGGGCGCGTGAAGCCCGATCCCGCTGCCTAAAGCGGCATGATCAACCCTGAAGGTCAACGCAACGACGATCCCCATCAGGATTACGAACGGCGCAGGCGGGAATCTCCTGTTTCCGAGCAGAAATATGATCACGACGAAAGCTGCCGCTGCAATCGCATATCCTGCGACGCCCTCGGCGGGCACGTAGTCTTTGAGGGCCAGTGACGCAAGCTGCAAGCCGAGGCCGAACTGAATACCCCGAACAACGACTTTGGGAATGACCTTAGCTACAACGTCAATTAGGCCAGTGACCGCCAAGAAGAGCATGGCAACGCCGATAGCCAGACCGCCGCCGTACAAGACGTCCCCGCTAACTTTCTGCGCGATGACCAACACCGCCATGGCCTTGAGCGGTTGGGCCGGCATAGGCATTCTGTAGAACACGCCCGTGAGAATTTGCATGAGGCCGAACATGACCAGAGTGCTGGCGGGGTCCAGTTTGGCCGCAAGGATCATGCCGACGATCAGGGGGAAGTCAGTCCCAATATCTCCGAAGGCGCCCGATGGTTCGTTGCGGTCAAACCGGAAGTGCGTTGTTGTGGCCACGCGCGCCGTTGCAGGTTGAATAGCCGCCTCTGCCATTTCTTCAGGTGTCTCTTCTTGCCTTACATCCGCACTGAGCCCGTCAGCGACGTATCGTAGCCTGCCACGCCTTCCAGCATTCTTCGCAGGGCGTTCCTTTGCAGAATGTCCATGAAAGCTTTGGCGGCTGGCAGATTCAGGGTTTCCTTGCGCATGACGAAGTCATAACGCTCCGCATGAAGTGGCACGAAGCTCATGCCGAAGGCCTGTGCAGCGGAGCGCGTAGACAGGCAACAGTCCGCTTCGCGCGATGCCACACTATATGCCGCCGCCAAGTGGCCTTGGGCGATGCGCTCGTAGCCCTTGACCCGCGTTTCGGGAACGCCGGACTCCTTCAATAGCTTGTCCAACAACATCCGGCTCCCTGATCCCACCTGCCGATTCGTAAACTGTACATTCTTCCGTGCGAGATCTTCGACATTCCGGAGCCTCTTGGGATTACCTGCGGCGGTGACCAATCCTTCTTCCCATTGGGCGAAGGTGACGACGGTGAACTCGTCTCCGGTGAGATCGCGTTTGATGAAGGGCAGATTAAACTCTCCCGTCGCCGGATCTTCTATATGAGAGCCCGCGATGTGAATCTTCCCCTCTTTGAGCCATTGGAGCGCCAGTTTGCTGGGGGCTGCGGCCAAGACGACTTCGACGCCGCCTACCTTCTCCACCATTCGCGCGAGCATGTTGGTCGCGGGATCGCATCCGGCCAGGATGAGCCGCTTCTCAAACGTTTCCTCGCTGTTAAAGGCCACAACATCCGCTCTTCCAACGTGGCCCAGATGTGAAATTACGCCATCGCACTCGGGTAGGAAGTAAGGAGCCGCACCTACCGGTGCGCTGACCCACTTGGCGCCAATCCGTCCGATCCGCACCGGCTGCCCTTCGCCAGGTTCAGCACTCAACACTTCCGTTGGCACCGGTGGGGCGGCTTGTCGAGATTCGCGTGCGAGCGAGAATAATTCCTCTACTGTCACTTCGAGCTCTTGGGCCAGGTTCAGCGTCACCTCGGTATTCGGAACGTAGGTGCCCGCTTCGATGGCGTAGATCGTCGCGCGGCTCACTCCTACGCGCCGCGCAAGCTCCGCCGTGCCGATTCCGCGTCGATGGCGAACCGCCGCAAGCTGATTCTGAATCTTGCCGGGCATCTAGTTTTACGTCCTCGTCATTTTCTTAGACTGCACGACTTCCAGCTTCTGCAGGCCGAAGGAGAAGAGAGGCGCCTGCTGGGTCCGGATCTGACGGTAGGTCTCTCTGGTCGGACGAGCCACGCAGTGCAATGCTTTCGTCTCCACGACTAGATCATGTTATCACGGCAAATATGCTATTGTTGCAAGACTTATTCTTGTAAACAAGAATTTTGCCTATGCCCGCTAGCCCAATTCGTCTCTTCCTCTTCTTTGCGCTGTGTGCCTCATACTGCTGGGGCCAGGCGGGGCGCGGGGAGATCACCGGCGAAGTGCGCGATCCGGACGGGTTAACCGTATCAGGTGCGCGGGTGACAGCGACCGAGACGCGAACCAATCTGCCCTTTTCGACTGTGACAAGCACGGCTGGAGGCTACACGCTCACCAGTGTTCCTCCGGGCAGGTACCTGCTGTCGGTAGAAGCCCAAGGCTTCAGG
>DATLCW010000290.1:0-17185 GCA_035526195.1 Bryobacteraceae bacterium | reverse complement strand
GCTTTGGAAACGGGCTTCTATCGTGTCGCAAATATCCTGGCTGAACACCAGAGACCGGCCGAGGAGTTGGGCGACGGCATCGCGGGTGACATCATCCTCGGTGGGACCGAGACCACCGGAAAGGATCAGCAATCGAGCGTCCCGCAAGGCATACTGCATGGCGCGGGCAAGCCGGTCGGGATCGTCGCCGACAATCGCCTTGAGCACCACTTCCACTCCCCGGTTGTTCAACTGGTGGGTCAGATAAAGGGAGTTGGTGTCGACGCGGTCAGGCGTCAACATCTCGCTGCCGATGGCGATAATTGCGGCGTCCATAGCGATCCTTCCCGCTACCGCGGCAACAGCCCCTTGACGCCCACGTCCACCCGGAACAGAGCATTGTTGGTGGCGACGATCATCGCGCGGCCGGGCGTGAAAGCCAGTCCTACAATATGCGGGCCGGAGAGGAACAACTCGGCTTCGGCGGCGGGATTAATGCGCACCACGCCTTTCCGCCCCTCCATGGAAGCGGCGACAAAAAGATTGCCTTCGGCGTCGAACGCGATGCCCTGGGGACGGCCAAGGCCACGATAGAACACTTCCGCTTCGCCGGCGGGATTAATGCGATAGACAGAGTCAAAGCTCGATGTGGTGGGACCGGCGACGTAAAGATGATTGTCCAGGCCAAAAGCCAGATGGTAGGCGGCGATGGATGGTTCGATGGTGCAGTACACGTAAATCTGGCGCTGCCGGCTGATCTTGAAAATCGTGCCGCTGCGGTCTCCGACAAAGAGGTTGTCGTCGCTGTCGAAGGCAAGTCCCGTCGCCACTCCCATGCCTTCCACATAAACGGCCATGTTGCCGTTGGGCGTAACCTGGTATACGATGCCGTCATGGCGGCTGCTGATATACACCATGCCTTCGCGATCGATGGCAACGCCCGTCGCATTCATGATCTCCGTGAGCAGCGGCTTCACATCGTAATTCACGTCGATACGATACACCGACACAGGCGTCTTCTGGCCGCGCGAGCCGCTGAACGTAGTGTAAATGTTGCCAAAGGTATCCACGGCCGGGTTGGCAACCGGGTGCACACTATCGGCAATTTGAATGCCGATACCGCACTGCCACGTAGAGCTGCTGCTGGCTCCGCTCTCGATCACCATTTTTCCCGCCGAGGCTCCTTCCGGCACCCTCGCGATAACGAAAGAGTTCGAACCAATCACAATCGGCGCGGAAACTTCGCCCAGCAGAACGCGCGGCCGATCCGTGCGGGCGAAGTTCTTGCCGTGTATTTGAAACTCTCCGCCGGGGATGGCGGCTGCCGGACTCACCTGATTTATTTCCGGACGATCGGAATCCTTAAAAATGGCCATGGCTAATAAAGATTGAAGCATCCCAAACTGAATAAGACAAGCGCCGCATAGACGCCGGCCATCAGATCGTCAGCTACGATGCCTGTTCCTTCCCTGAGAGATTCAAGTTGACGGACCGGCGGCGGCTTCCAGATATCGAACAGCCGAAAGAGCGCGAAAGCCGCCAGCGCACTCTTCCAGTTCAAGACAGGTGCTCCAGCCATCGCGATCCATTGACCGAGCACTTCATCCACCACGATGATCTGCGGATCCTTCAACGAGCGTTCTCGCGCCACGATGCTGGCGGCCCAAATGGCCGGCGCCGTGAGCAGGACGGCTGGAATCAGGAGCAGCGAAGGATGGAGTTGCTGGCTGGTGAACACGAAATACGCGGGAAGCAATGCCCCGAGGGAGCCTACCGTACCCGGCGCTACCGGTGAAAACCCGCAGCCAAACCAGGTGGCGAGCAGCGTAGCCGTCCGGTTGCTGTCCGGGCTAGCTTTGACGGTCATCCGGCTCTGGATCCTGGTCCGGGTACAGGGAAATAGGACTGGAGATTACGTGTTTCTCCGCAGCCCAGTCACCGAGATCGATCAACTTGCACCGTTCACTGCAGAAGGGCATATAGGGTTCGCCGAATTTCACTTCCTGTTTGCAGTTTGGGCATTTCATAGACGCTGGCGAGTGGCTTCCGGACTGGTGGTCCGCAAGATGGGAAACAAGGGCGCGGAAAGCACCGGCCACTCCGCGGGGGCTTCATCGATCAGCCCGCCGATCAGATCGTAATCGTGAGCCTCGGTGACACGCATCCGGCGGATCTGGCCGGGTTGCATGAGCGTATCGTTATCGTCGTTCACGTAGCAGACGCCATCGATCTCCGGCGCCTGGCTGGGCATCCGGGCTTCCCACAGGAGATCGGTTTCCTGGGAAGGGCCTTGCAACAGCACGGAAACCTCGGTCCCGATCAAAGACCGGTTTCTACGCCGGGAAATTCTGCGCTGGATTGCCATCAGGCTGCGTTTGCGATTGTACATGTCCTTGCGGGAAACTTTGCCGTCAAGAGAAAAGCTCTTGCTGGTTTCCTCATCCGAGTACGTGAAAACGCCTACACGGTCGAGTTGAGCCGCTTTGACAAACTGGCAAAGGTCTTCAAACTCGCGGTCCGTCTCCCCCGGGAATCCAACGATAAAACTGGTGCGAATGGCGGCGTTGGGAATGGTTTTCCGGATCCGCTCGATCAATTTGAGAAAAATATCGCCGCCCCCGCCCCGCTTCATGCGCCGGAGCACAGCGGGGTTGGCGTGCTGTAAGGGCATGTCGATATACTTCACCAGGGCGGGGTGCGCAGCGATCGTATCGAGCAGTTTCTGAGTCACCTTATTCGGATAGGCGTAAAGAAAGCGGATCCACTTTTCCTGCGGAGTCTCGATCCGGGCGAGCCGCTCGAGCAACACCGCCAAACCGTCCTTGAGGCCAAGATCTTCGCCGTAACAAGTGGTGTCCTGGCCGATGAGATTGAGCTCGCGCACTCCCTGCGAAAACAGGCGCGTGGCTTCGCTCACGACGGACTCAAACCGGCGGCTGCGGAAGTTGCCGCGAAACTGTGGAATGATGCAGAATGTGCAGGGATGGTCGCAGCCTTCAGCGATTTTGATATAGGCGTAGTGGCGCGGCGTCGACAACAGGCGAGGCGTAAGATCGTGATAAAGGTACGGCTCGAGCGCGTTTGCCTTGCTTTGCTCACCGTCACAGAGGGCCGCGATGCTCTCTATTTCATTGGTGCCGATTACGTGATCCACATCGGGAATGTTGTGTTGGATCTCATGGCGGAAGCGCTCCACCAGACATCCGGCAACGATAATTTTCAGGGCCTTTCCGGTCCTCTTGTACTCCGCCATTTCGAGAATCGTGTCCACCGATTCCTGCTTCGCCGCCTCAATAAAGCTACAGGTATTAATGACGATCACTTCGGCTTCCCCAGGGTCGGGCGTAAGCTCATGGCCGTGGGTGGCCAACTGGCCCATCATTACCTCTGAATCCACCAGATTCTTCGGACAACCGAGACTGACAAAACCGACTTTCAATATGGGTGCACCAAGGCGGGCAGGATGGCGGGGACAAGCCCGGCTCTAGTTCCAGGATAGCATCGGAAATGGTGCCCAGACGCAAAAAGACCGCCCTTTCGGACGGACCTTTTAGCATTGGATATGGAGGTTATTGCTTTCGGCGGGCGTAAATTCCCAGGCCGACCAGACCCACGGCCATGATGGAAAACGTGGCCGGTTCCGGTATTCCGGTGTCCGCCGTAGCGGATTCGATCACGGCTCGGAAGCCGGTCGGATTAAAGCTGCCGTTGGTAGTGGCTGCGTTGTAGACTACGAAGTCGAGCGCCATCAGTCCGCTGGTAAAGCCGGAACTGATGTTCACCAGGGTGGCCGTAAGAATGTCGGGATGACCCTGGCCGAGGTTTCCCGTGCTCACCGTCGTGCCGCACACGGCGGATGTGATGGCCGCGATGCCACACATGCGGATATGGGCCTGGGAGGCGCCCGACGCATTATTGTCACTCAGCCAGCGCAATTGGATGTTGGCTGTAGCGGGATTGAGACCCATCGCAGTGAGATTGAAAACCATCCGGTAGACATAAAAATCGGTGTCGCTCGAAAACGGCGCGACATTCGGGAACGTGGTGCCGCCTTGGATAGGTTGGGTCTGGTCTGACCGGGGGCCAATCCATTTCGTGGCGTTCGGACCATTCACCGTGTCATTCGGGTCGAGCCAGCCACTCGAATTAAACGGAAAAATCCCAGAGCCGGGGGTGTGTTGGACAACGTACGCAGAAGGCCCAAAACCGTTCGTTGTACTTCCGTCCTCGCTGCAATTCAGAGCAACGGTCCCACCCGAGCACGCGATCGGCGGAATCAAGCGATAGTGGGGATCGGCGTCCCCGTTCGCCAGCAGGATCACAGAGTCATTGATACCGCTATTCCACACACCGTTGGCCACGTTCTTAAAGCTGACGGTGGCACCCATCGCGTTGTTGATGAACGTCAGTCCGAACAGGACCCCGCCCACAAATGAGAATCTACCCATTGCTCCTCCGCTAAATGTCGAGAGACCAAGCTATACTACCAGGGTCCTGGAACTAGTTCAAGAGAAATGTCGCCAAGTCGTAGTATTCCCGCGTTTTTTGGATAAGACTACGGGAAACACCTGAGGTTATGGGCGCTGTACGGTTACCACCACAGGATCTGAGCTCTGGGCGGTCGCAAGGGACCGGACTTGGACAACATTCAGACCAGGCCGAACGAGACTTTCCGGGATCTGGGCCGAAATCTGGTTCGTGGAAGTCTGCAGCAGCGGCAATGGAATATCGTTGAAAACCACACACGACCCTCCCAGCACGGTCGGAGGAGGCAGAATATCCGCCGTCGCGGGCTGCGCCAGGCTGGAACCACTTACCGTAATGAACGAGCCGGGCTTGAAACTGGAAGTCCCGTTTTCCGAGTTAACGACTCCGCGCGCTCCGCCGGTGATCACCGGGCGGGTGTTGGATGCCGCGGGGGTGGTGGCGATTACAGAGAGGCCGGAAAGCGAAAGGGCATAGGCGTTTCCCTGAGAGTCCACCACCATTTGCCGGGGAGTTATGTTTGAACGCTGGGTATTAAAGACGCTGGTGGGCGGATTCTCAGGAGCCACCCCGATCAGGGTTTGGGCTTTGGTACGAACATTGATCTGCTCGATCGTCGTACGTACCTCGTCGCGGGTTATTGAGTTAATCGCTTGGCGCACCGGCGTGGTCATACGAATAAAGGTGTCGTTGTTTACCGCGGCCGAGGCGGCGATGTTCCGTTCTCCTCCGCTGACCACTGTCTGGGTGGGCGGTTGGCCAGGGCCGGAGGGCGGGCCCACCTGCACGGTCCCGGGACGCTCCGCGCCGCCGATGGCCGTCAGGGAGGAATTAAGAATCAATCCGTTAGCCAGGAAGAAGCTGGAATCGGTGGAGGCCGCGAGGGGTCCATAATAACTCTGGATCGGAGTGTTAAAGAGTTGCCGCTGGGCTGTATAGTTGTCGATTAATGCGTTGTAAAGGTAGCCTGCGCCGTTTCCGGCCAATGTGAAAATGTAATCGTAGCCAGGGGTGGCCAGCATCACCGGCGTGGGATTGGTGGGCAGCGTCGCCGGGATGATCGGGTTGGCGGGTCGAAGAGTGGCGGAATTGCCGACGACCTTCCATTGCGAGCCATTGCTCATGATGAATTGGAGCCCGGAAAGGCCATAAGACAAAGTCACCGGAGCCGTGATATTGGCATTCCCGGCCCGCGGTATGGGCGGAAACTCCACTTGGCCCACTTCCCTGCCGAGCTCCAGATCGACGATGGATATGGATTCGCCGCCTGAATTTGCCACATACATCGTCGTACCGTCGGTGCCCAGAGCCATCTGCCGGGGAAGCTGCCCTACGGGGATCGGATCGACAAATCGCTGCTTGCGTAAGTCGAACACCTCCATGCGGTTAAACCCGGCGTTGAGCACGTACAGTTTACTGCGATACTCGTCCAGCACGAGGTCGCGAATCCCCTCTGTGCCATTGGGCGTCGTCGGAATGGGAAAAATCTGCCCGCGCTGATCCGGATTCCTGTAATTCATGTAAATCCGGATAGTGTTGGGGATGTTAATGGCTTCGAGCGAGGCGAGATTCACGTTAACCGGCGTGCCGGAATTGGTGGCCGATCCCGTGTACAGGTTCGTTCCCGCCTGCCGCGTGACGCCGGAGCGTCCCGAATCCATTACAAATGTGACTTGAGAGGGAGCCACGCCGCTTTGGATCTGAGCAGCCAGCGCAGCCCCCAGGTTCGGCACACTGTAGGTCAACTTACCTTTGCCTAGATTGTTAATCCGCACCAATGCCCGCGCCACTCCTCGATTACACTCGTCCACCGCAAGGAAAACCTGGGAAGTCTCAGGCTGCAGGATCGGATAATCGTAGAGCGTCGACAGGGGCAGATAAATCATTCCCGATTCCGACAAGCCGAAGGCATTTCCTCCGTCCGAAGTGATCACCATTTTGGCGACGATGCTTTCCGGAATCTTGATGCCTAGTTTTGTCCCCAGGTGGCGCGGGTCCGAGATAAGAAGCGTCGAGGACTGTGGCCGCGTGGCCGGTTGCGCGAAAGGGGCGGCGTTAAAAGCTGAATAGAGCATCAGTCCATCGGAACTGAACACGCTTCCGCCGACATTTTGCAGGGTATTGAAGCTGCCGTTAAAAAGGAACGGCATGTTGGCCGTGCTTTGCTGGGCGACGGCGGCGAGCGTTTGCGTATCGTAGAGAGTGAACCCGGCCATAAACCGGGAACCATCGGGAGACATCGAAAGCACCGTGGACTGCCCCGTCACGGTGCGGCTTTGAAGAATCGTCCCGGAGAAGACTTCATAGAGGTACAAAACCGTCTGGGTGTTGTTGTTGATCGTGCTCAGACCGATGATGAATCTGCCGTCCGGCGTACGAATCAGCTTGCCCCGAAAAGTGGTGATAATCCGCGCCTGGGGAACCGGTGCGCCAGTTGGCGTGGGAGGCGGTGGCGGAAATGGAACGGCCTGAATCTGGTTCTGCGAGGTCTGGCCGCGATCAAAGATCAGCAGCGTATTATTAAGGTTGCCTGTACCGGTTCCCTGGGTGCTGATCAGAACCCGCCCATCCACACCCACCTCGACGCCTTCGGGACGGGCGGGCAGCGTGACGCTCTGCAAAGTGTTTCCCGTTCGCAAATCAATGACAGTCAGACTTGACGTTCCATTATTAGTGACGTAGAGGTAATCGCCTTCCATGGACATAGCAGCAGCCAGTGGCTGGAGGCCTGTAGAAAAGGAGCCCGCGAGCGCCTTCTCGTTGTAATCGTAGATGTCGATCCGGTTGGCGCTGTTGTTCACCAGATAGAGGCGGCCGCGCGGCTCATCGAGCACGATATCACTAGGCGTGCCGCCCAGCGAGACCACTTCGCCAAACGTGGCTCCCACGGATTGGGCGCGTGAACTCGGCAGGAAAGAAAAGGCCAGGATGGCCAACACGACGAATCGGTGTAACGGCAGTTCTTGCAAAGCTAACCCCAATCCGCTAGTCTAAACCCTTCCGGCATTCAGAAGTTGCATTGGACCGCAACATTTCCCATGAAGGCGGGTTAAACAAGGTCTTGTCAAAGATTCGAGTACGCAACGTCACTCGCGGGACGCTGCTGGCCGATGGGGCCGACGTGGCCGATACCAGCGCCAAGAGGAGAACGGGACTTTTGCAGCATCAGGGCCTGCGTACAGGGGAAGGGTTATGGATCGTGCCGTGCGAAGCAGTGCACACCTTTGGGATGACTTTCGAGATTGACGTGGTCTACCTCAGCAAAACCAAAAAGGTGGTCAAAATCCGGGAAAAGATGCCCAGGCGGAGAATCTCCGCGTGTCTGTGGGCGCACTCTGTCCTGGAACTGCCCCCCGGAATGACCCGTACGGCATCCACCCAGGTGGGTGATCAGCTCGAATTTGAGAAGCTGGCATGATGATCCCGTCCGGCGCCGTGGCAGCACTCGCTCTTCTCGCCACCTCCTGCGCCCACCGGACGCAAACGGGAATCCTGGTTTCCCACCACAAACCCGTGCAGACCACGATGCAGCGGCAAGTTCAAAACGCCGTGGATGCCGGGGATGGAGACGCGGTCGCGCGTGATTTGCGGCAGCGGATGACCGCCGACCCTGGGAACCTGGCTTACCGGCTGGAATTAGCCGGGCACTATCGCCAGCAAGGTTATACTGAGCTGGCAATCGAGCATTACCGCCTGGCGGCGGACCGCTTTCCCCAAAATTCGAAAGTAGTGCTGTTGCTGGTTCAGACGATGCACGAGCAACACATGACTGCCGAGGCCGCCGCTCTGCTGGATCGCTTTCTGTCAAAGCATCCGGCGCAAACTTCCGACCTGCCCGCGTGGCTGGGAATCCTGCGGGATGAGACCGGTGACTACGCGCGCGGCGAGAGCGCGCATCGCGCGGCGGTCGCGCTGAGTCCATCCAATGCCAAACTCCACAATAATCTGGGATACAATCTGCTGATACAAGGCAAGCGCCCGGAAGCGGTGGAAGCGCTTCGCCGGGCTCTGGCGCTCGATCCGCACATGGAAACAGCAAGCAACAATCTCGGCAGGGCGCTGATGAGCGAGGCTGGGCCGCAGCAGCGCCGGGAAGCGATCGCGCAATGGAAGTCCGCCGCGAATGCGGCTACGGCTCACAATAATGCGGCGGCGATCCTCATCGAGCAGGGCGATTATGCCGAAGCCCGCAGGGAACTGGAAGCAGCGCTCCGTGAGCATAGAAATTTTTTCCCCGCTCTGAAGAACTTGGAACTGGTTTCGCAGTTGGACGCTAAACCGGCTGCCGTCCCCACACGGGAAAAGAAAGCCGCAATGCGGCGCTCCGCCGTCAAAGTTTGGAACGCGGTTGCCGGGATTGAAGAAAAACCGCGCAAGCCGGGTGTAACATTGGCCACAAGGGAATAAGTTTTCACCAAGGAGTATTTTGTCATGAAGCAGTTTTTATTGCGGCTATGGAAGGACGACCAGGGGCAGGACCTGGTGGAATACGCTTTAATCGTTGCCGCCGTGGGACTGGCGCTCATCACGACGGTGAACCAGTTGTCCACGGCCGTGGTGAGCTTGTATTCAAGCATCACCCAGGGTCTGACCAGCATCGGCGCAACCGGCCAGTAAACGAGCCGTCATTGCCTTTGGCTCGCGGGTCCCGCCTTGCCCGGTGGTTGCTGCCTGATGCTGCGATGTTGGTCTCAATCCTCACGCTGTTCTATGGCCTGTTTTTTGGGGAGGGGGCCGCAAAGCTGTTTCGTGATTCCGACACCGGTTGGCATATTCTCACCGGCGAAGCCATTTTGAAGGGAGGCCCGTTGCCGCGCACCGATCCTTATTCCTTTACCATGGCCGGGAAACCGTGGCTGGCCTGGGAATGGGGGGCCGATGTGTGGATGGGAGCGGCGCACCGCTGGAACGGATTGCCAGGAGTCGCGGTGATGTACGCGGCGCTAGTCGCGGTCTGCGCCTGGTTGTGGTTCCGGCTCCACGCGGCCGTTGGGGGCAATTTCTTTTTCGCTTGCGCCATGGCATCTCCCATGTTGACAACCGTGAGTCTCCACTGGCTGGCACGTCCCCACGTGTTCAGTTGGCTGTTGTGCCTGCTGGCGCTGATTGCGCTGGAACGGGCTGGCGGCCAACTCCGTCTGTGGCACATGGCTGCATGGTTTCTGGGTGGCGTGGTATGGGCGAATCTGCATGCCAGTTTTTTTCTGCTTCCGATCCTCTGCTTCACTTATGCGGCGGGTGCGTTGTTGCGCCGGCTGCTCTGGGCGGAGGCGGTCAGCGCGACGAAGTTCGTTTGGTTCGCCGTTCTTAGCAGCACGGGAACATTCCTCAACCCTTATGGGTTCGGCCTGCACCGGCATGTTGTGGAGTACCTTTCTAATCGCGAACTGCTGGCGAGAGTAGGGGAGTTTCAAACCTTCAACTTCCAGGTAGAAGGTGCCGGGCAGGTGCTGCTCACGGTGGTCATAGGCATGTTGGGCGTCACGTTGACGCTGGCGCGCCGCCGGCCGGAGCATTTCTTAATCTGCTGCGGAATGCTGATCCTGGGGTTACGCTCGGCCCGGGCGCTGCCGCTGGTGGCGCTGCTGGTGCTGCCGTTGGTGAACGGCGCCATTACCAGGGCATTGGGAAATGTTCAAGTACGGCCGAAGATCCGGAACATCATCGATTCGTTCCTCGCCTATTCCGGCCGGCTGCGTATCCTGGAGCGGCAATGCGGCGGCTACGCCATCGCGCCGCTCGCGTTCCTGGTGGCGGTGGCTCTATTAGGAACTCCCGCGTTTTCCGCCCGGGCGGGCTTCTCACCGACGGAATTTCCGGTGCAGGCGGCGTTTGAAGTGGAGAAGCTGCCGCAAGACGCGCGGCTGCTGGCGCCTGACAAATTTGGCGGCTATCTGATCTATCGCTTTGGCGGCCAGCGCAGGGTTTTCTTTGATGGACGAAGCGACTTCTACGGCGTGGGGTTCCTGAAGAACTACGTCAAACTGATCGAGGTCCGGCCCGGTTGGCGCGAACAGGCGCAGCAGTTCGGCTTCACGCACGCTCTTCTACCCAATCGCTATTCTCTAGTGGCGGCTTTGGAACACTGGGGCTGGCGGAAAATCTACAGCGACGAAACTGCGACCTTGCTGGGGAAATGATCTATGGGAAATCTCGACCGCCAAAAAGTTCTCGTCATCTTCGGCGCCGCGCTCCTCTGCGCGTTCCTGATGAGCTGGTTCGTCTACGCCAAAACGCAAGGCCCGCGGACGGAGAAGATGGTGAAAGTGGTGGCCGCGGCGCGCGATATGGCGGCCGGCACACGTCTCAAGGCCACCGATCTCAAGCTCGTTTCGGTGCCGGAGAAAGATCTCCCGCGCCATGCCCTGTCGGATACGAAAGTGGCCGTCGACCGCATTCTGATGTTTCCCATGAATTCCAATGAAGCGGTGGTGGTGAATAAGATCAGCACGCACGCCGGGATTGAAGGTCTGGCGGCCACCATCGAGCCGGGCAAGCGCGCTGTTTCCATTCCCGTGTCGGATGCGAGCGGCGCCGGTGGCCTGATTCAGCCGCGTTCCCATGTGGACGTGCTGTTTACCCGAACCGGCTCCATGAATGAGGCGGTCACCACAGTCCTGTTGCAGAACGTCGTGGTGATGTCGATGGGCCGCAGCACGGAAGTGGCGGTTGTCCAAGGGGCGCCGGGACAGGCTCCGCCGCCGTCGAGTTCCGCGACCCGGGCCGTGACGCTGCTCGTTACTCCGGAGCAGGCGGCGAAAGTCGAGTTCGCCCGCCAACAGGGCAAGATCAGCCTGACGCTGCGCAACCCGCTCGATTCCTCGGTGGATGAAGAAGACAACGAGCCGGTGATAACCGCCAGCGATTTGAATGTTGGGAATGGCCCGCGCCGGATGCGTGGGCGCGGTTCGATGGGACCGCTGCCCAACGTCCGGAACGACGAGCTCTGGAAGAGATTAACGGCTGGGGAACCGGTGAAGCGCGAAGGCAGTCCGCCGCCCAAGGTGGCAGAAAAAAAGGACCCACCCAAACCCAGGTACGTGGTGGATGTGTTCAAGGGCGATAAACACCTCCAGGAAGTTTTCCAATGAACCATAGACCTTGGAAGTTCACCGGGTTGACAGCAGCGGCGGCGCTCACCTTAATTGCCCAGACATCTCCGGTCCGCGAGATGAACCTGCTCATCGGGCGTGGCGAGTTACTGCAGTTTGAGCGGGACCTTTCACGGGTGGTGGTGGCCGAACCGAAAATCGCCGACGCGGTGGTTGTTTCTCCGCGCGAAGTGATGGTGAATGCCAAGGGTGTCGGCAAGACAACGCTGGTCATCTGGGAAGCAGGCGCTATTCCCGCTCGCATCAATGTCAACGTCCAGGCGGACACAAGCGATTTCGATGCCATTCTCAAGGATGTGCGGGGACGCCTGCCCGAGGGCGCCACGCTTTCCGGCAACAAGGACAAGCTGGTGCTGGTGGGCATGGTGAAGGACACCCTCGAATCCAAGCGCGCCGAAGCTGTGGCTGCGCCCTACGCGACCGCCGTTGTCAACACGTTGTAAATTCCTCCGTCGGCCGACCCCCGCCAGATTCTGTTGCAGGTGAAGTTTGCCAGTATTGACCGTGCCGCCCTTTCCGAGCTGGGCTTCAACTACTTCAGCCGTAACGACAAGACGTTAGGTTCGCTGAGTACGCAGCAGTACCAGCAACCGCGCTTCAGCCAATTACAGTTCGAAAATCAGTCGTTCTCCAACTCCACAATCAACTTCGCCGATTTGCTCAACCTGTTCATCTTCCGGCCCGATTTGAACATCGGCGCGACGATCCGCGCCCTGCAGGCTCGCGACCTGCTACAGGTACTTGCCGAGCCCAATCTCATTGCCGTGGAAGGTAAGGAAGCCAGTTTCCTTGCCGGCGGCGAGTTCCCTTTTCCAACGCTCACGGCCACCACTACGGGCGGCGCGGTTGCGCCCGTCGTTACCGTGCAGTTCAAGAAATTCGGCATCGCTCTCGGCTTCACGCCCACGCTGACCAGCAGCGGAGCAATTCATCTCAAGGTATCGCCGGAAGTGAGCGCGCTTGATTTCTCGAACTCCGTCACACTGCAGGGATTCCTGATTCCCGCCATCAGCGTTCGCCGCGCCGACACAGAAGTGGTGTTGAAAGACGGCGAAACATTCGCCATCGCCGGGCTGCTGGACAACCGGGTTACGCAGGTCATGAACAAGCTTCCCGGGGTTGGCGACATTCCGATTATTGGCAATCTCTTCAAGAGCCGGTCGGTAAAAAAATCGCAAAATGAACTGCTGGTGGTGATCACGCCGCGGTTTGTGCGGCCGCTCGCTCCGGGAGAAGCGGCCAAGCTGCCCACCAACATCGAAAGCTTCCTGCCCACCGCCGAGGAGCAAAAGAAGATGATCGAGGATAAGAAGAAAAAGAAGGGGAAGAAAGGGTCAGGCAAGGACAAACCAACCACCGTCGGAGCGACAGGCTATCAGAAGCCTTAGGAACGGAATTGCACAGCACCTCCTCAGTACCGAAGTCCAGCAACCGCCGCGGCGGAGTGTCTGTGCAGATTCTTGTCCTGCTGGTGCCGGTATTTTTCGGGCTGATGGGCTTCGCGGTGGATCTGGGCAGAATGTACCTGATCCGCGGGGAGCTTCGTACGGCCGCGGAAGGCATGGCTCTCGCCTCGGCCAGCCGTCTGATTGGCACCGACGCATCTACCGTCGACGCAGGCTCCGCGTCGCGGCTGCTGGTGGAAACCGGCAGCGGCTACGGAAATAAATACGATTTCGGGAGCCTGACGATCGGCGAATCGAATGGTTTTCTGAACAGCGAAATCGCCGAACCCTCCTATTGGGGCACGGCCGGCGAAGCCATCGGTGACGGCAACGTTACCAGCGGAAACAGCGAAGTAGGCGGTTCCCTCGCCAAACATGTCCGTATTGAGCTGATGGGCGAGGCACCGTTGATTTTCTGGCGCTTCCTGTCGCTGGGGCAGGAAGGGAAGGTAGCGGTGCGCGTCCGGTCCGCCGCCGGAGTGAGCGCGCCGTTGTGTACGGCATGCGGCACCGAGCCGATCGCCATTGCTCCGCTCGATGCCACCGATACGACGAACTTCGGCTTCACCACCAACCAGCGGTATACGTTTGGTTATTCCTGCACCGGCAATCCGATTCCGCAGCCTATCGCGGGGGCCGCGCCGCGGTTGCCGTACGTGATTCTGAACCGCTCGAACGACCAACTGACGGTGTTGGCGGACGACTCGCAGCAATTGTACCGCGCCGGCGCGCAGGGACTGATTCCATCCACTACCCAGGCGCGCGCCTGCTTCAGCGTCAACACGACGGAAAGTGTCTGGGCCAATGCAACCGCACTGCCGTGCAACGCCAACGTCGTACAAACCACCGTCACCGCCTACCTCTGCGGACTCGCCTCGCGGATGGATAATTCGCAGGCGCAGGGTTGCACCAATATACCGGACGTGGACACCCTCACCACCCTTTATCAGCCGGACACCGACCTCACGGACCTCGATGATTACGCCGGTTACACCGGCAACACGCGCCGTATCCTAACGGTTGCCATCGTCGATCTGATCGACGCCACAGCTACGGGCGCGATGACGGTTCTCGGCTTCCGCCAATTTCTTCTGGCCCCCGTCGCCAACACCGCCGGCATCGCTCCCAATGACGCGAATGGACGCTACGTCGCGCTCTACCTGGGCTCGGTGATGCCGTTGAAACAGGGACGCATGGGCGATTGCCAGATCTCTTCCGGGCCGGGGAAAGTGGTATTGCACCGATGATCCGGCGGAAACAGCAGCGTGGCGCTTTTCTGCTGGAAACGGTATTGTACCTGCCCATCCTGCTGCTGCTTTTGCTCGGGATGATCGAGATTGCCAGAGTCACGTACACCTACTACGCACTGCAAAAAACGCTTTACACGGTGGCCCGGTATCTGGGGACGCGGCAGGGGGTCAATTTCTGCGATGACGCGGATGCGTCGATAGCCGCCGCCAAGAATTATGCGCTCACCGGAACCACCGACGGTACGGCGGAACCGGTCATTCGCGGGCTGGCCGCCGAGCAGATCCAAGTGCGCATGGAACGGTTCAATGCCTCCAGCGGTGATCTCGGCGAGTGTGCCTGCGAGGCCTCGGGATGCGATACCGGCAACGGCGGCCAGGCTCCCGATTTCATCGTCGTTTCTATTCCGGAAGGGTACTCGATGCGGCTCGCCATTCCGCAACTGCCGGTTGACCCGATCCTGTTGAAGCCTCGGGTCCGCCTGCCAAACCAGGGGACATGAGTTATGAACAGACGCGGTCAAGCCACCCTGGAATTCGTCCTCGCCTTCGGCGCCCTTCTGCTGCCGGTGACGATGATGATGATCTTCACCGCCAAGATGATGTGGGTCTGGCACAGCGTGACCGATTTCACGCGCGAAGGGGCGCGTTATGCCAGTACGCATTGCTGGCAGGGAGGGGGCGAGAACGTCCGCACCTGGATGACCCAGAACTTTCCGCTCACCTTTGACCGCGAGCAATTCACCAATGGGACGGCGCAGATCGAGATCAGCTACTTCGGTACCGACCCGGAGTCTGGAAATCTGACCGAGTTTAGCTGCAGCTCCGGAGAGTGTACCTCCGCCTGTGTGCCCGATACCGTACGCGTACGCGTTCTGAACTATGAGTTCCGGTCTTTCTTCGCTTATCTGGGGCTGCCGCCCGTCGCCATGCCGGACTTCCAGACCACCGTCGGGATGGAGAGCGCGGGATGCAACCCCGACACCACGGACTGCCTGCCATGAGGAGTTGGAATGTCCATTAGCCTGCTGGTCGCCTCCAACGACGAAAACTTTCGCGAGATGATCCGCGAGAACCTGCTGAACATGCAGAACGCGAAAGTGCTCTCGGAGTATCCGGATGTCAACAACACTCTTTACATCCGCGTACTGCAGGATCTGGAACGCCATCCGGAAGCCGCGCTCGTGATCGACATGTCGTATGATCCAGCCGCGGCTTTGGCGGCATTGCAGAAGGTGAAGCAGGCAGTTCCCGAACTCTACGTAGTGGCATCGAATTTTCAGGCCGATGGGGAAACGGTGTTAGCCTGCCTTCGATCAGGAGCCAATGACTTTGTCGTCCAGCCTCTCAAGCGCATCGAATTCCGCGATGCCATGCAGCGGCTCGAAAGCGCGCCGCGGCGCATCGCTCAGACGGAAAGCCGCCTGGGCAAAATCTATACTTTTTTGGGCGCCAAGGGCGGCGTAGGCGCCACAACGCTGGCGGTGAACTTCGCCAGCGTACTGGCGCAGCGCAAGCAACACACCGTGCTGCTGGACTTCGATTGGACTGCCAATGAAGTCGCCATGCACCTCGGCGCCGCGCCGCAGTACACGTTGATGGAAGTTGGCGAAAACGTAAACCGTATGGACCAGGCGCTGTTTGAAGGCTTTGTCGCGCGGGATCCGCTCGGCTTCTTTTTCGTAGGCCCGGCGGATTCACTCGAGCAGCGCGGCTATTTTACCGAGCCCATGTTTCGCGAGTTTTCCACGTTCCTGGTCGAGAAGTACCAATCCATTGTGATTGATGGCGGGCGTTATGTGAACGACGATGTGGTGCTGGCCGCCTTGCAGGCTTCCAATACAGTGTTTCTGGTGGTGACCCAGGAGTACGCCTCGATTCGCAACGCACAGCGCTATCTCGCGTTCCTGATGCGCATGGGTTTCCGTCAGGACCAGATCAAGATTATTGTTAACCGCTACTCAAAGAAGCACGACATGCACCACGCCAGCCTGGAGCAGCTGCAGCAGACCTTGAATCAGCCGGTGTTCTACGGGATTCCTCCTGCGCCGGTGTTTCTCGCCTCGCTCAATAAAGCACGTCCCATGGTGCAGGACCGCGAGGCGGCGGGCGAAGTGGACCGTGTGTTCCGCTCTTTTGTCGATAAGGCGACCGGCGGTGCGAAAAAAGAAGCGGCGGCAAAATCGGCATAGCACAAGGATGTCCCTGTCAATATGAGCACTCGTCCCATGGCCCGGCCCGGAAGCGGCGCCGACCGGTGGTTTGGAATCAAAACCCAGATCCATTCGAAGCTGATCAACTCGCTCACTCCCGATCAGTTGAAAGTCCTCAACAAAGAGGGGATCCGCGAGCAGATCGGCAACGTCGTGGAGCGCATGGTGAAGGAAGAATCCATTCCGATGACGGTTGCGGAGCGGGAAAAGATCATCGAAGAAGTGCTCGATGAGGTTTTCGGACTGGGGCCGCTCGAGCCCTTGCTGAAGGATCCCACCGTGAGTGACATTATGGTGAACGGCTACGACAGCATTTATGTCGAGCGCGCCGGCCGCATTGTCGAAACCAACGTCCGGTTCAAGGATCATGCCCATGTGCGGATGATCATCGATCGCATCGTGTCGAATATTGGCCGCCGCATCGACGATTCCTCGCCCATTGTCGATGCGCGTCTGGATGATGGCTCCCGTGTCTGCGCGGTCATTCCGCCTCTTTCCCTGATCGGGCCGGTGATGTCGATCCGCCGGTTTGGCAAGAAACTGCTCACCACCGACGATCTGCTGCGCAATGAAACGCTGACTACCGGCATGCTCGATTTCCTCAGCGGCTGCGTGGAGGCCCGCCTGAACATCGTGCTGGCCGGTGGCTCGGGTACCGGAAAGACGACGATGCTGAACACGCTGACCCGCTTCATTCCCGAAGA
>DATLCW010000286.1:0-19068 GCA_035526195.1 Bryobacteraceae bacterium | reverse complement strand
GTCGACCGCGCCCGGCGCGCGGATATTGCGGCGGTTTTTTCGATCAGCGAGGCTGCTGGCCACCTCGCCCTCGGCATCGCCAATCTGATCATCGGCTTGAATCCCGAAGCCATCGTGGTGGATAACTGGGCGGCATCGGCGTGGGACCTGGCCGAGCCCACCATCTGGACGGTGCTCCGGGAACGGGTTCCCGCAGCCTGGCTCGAAGGTATTCGCATCTATCCCTCCGCCCACGCAGAAGACTCGTCCCTGCTCGGAGCGATCGGTTTTGCCCTGACGCAATACTTCCATAGTTTCGAACACGGTGAACAGGATGAAGCCCGCAACTTCGTCCAGATGCGAAGCTAGAGGCCGCCGGCGTAGCCCTTGTTTCGGTTCCTCCCACTTGACAAACAGTCAATAATTGCAGTAATTAAAATAAGGAGCTTCCCCATGAGCATTTCTCCCCAGACCCACGACGCCATGGAGCAGTGGGAGGATTTCGTCCGCCATCGCTACGATCCCAACAGGAAGCAGGATGACTTCCGCAACTATGAAACCGCCACCCCCGGCGTGCGCGATTTCTATCTCCAGAACCATACGCTCATGACCCGCGACTTCGTGTTAAACAAAAAGCGCGAATACATGCCCCTCGATAAGAAACGCATGGGCGTCTGGGAAGCCATGGATCAACTCGAGGTGCTGGTGGACGACAGCGATCCTGACACGGACCTTTCGCAGATCGACCACAACTTCCAAACCGCGGAAGCATGCCGCCGCGACCAACGCCCCCGCTGGTTCATCCTCGCCGGCCTCCTCCATGACCTGGGAAAAGTGCTCTGCCTCTACGGGGAGCCGCAATGGGCCGTCGTGGGCGATACTTTCCCGGTCGGTTGCGCCTATTCCGACAAAATCGTCTTCCCCCATTTCTTTCGCGATAATCCTGACTCCAAAGTGCCGGAGCTGCAGACGAAGCTCGGTGTCTACGCCCCGAATTGCGGTCTCGACAAGATTGACCTCTCCTGGGGCCACGACGAATATCTTTACCACGTGGTGAAGCCCTACTTGCCGGAAGAGGCGCTGTATATCATCCGCTATCACTCGTTCTATCCCTGCCACCGGGAGAACGGCTATCAATACCTCATGAATGACCACGATCGCCGCATGTTCCACTGGGTGAAGGAATTTAATCAATACGATCTCTATTCCAAATCTCACGAGAAGCCGGACTCGAAAGCTCTTCGGCCGTTCTACGAGGATCTGGTGACAGAGTTTCTGCCCGCGCAAATCAATTGGTAGATTATTCGTATGCTGCTTCGAATTATCTCAACGTTGGCAGTAGTGGGGCTCCTTTCCGCCGCTGACCCCTGGATTGGCGTGTGGAAAATGAACTACAACAAAACCAGGTTTCCGGGCGAACCGCCTAGAGACGTTGTGCTGACCTATGAAACTCACGAAAAAGGCGTGAAGCTCACCTCCCGCGGCAAATTACAGGACGGCACTCCCTACACCTACCACTACGTTGCGGCGCACGATGGCAAGGACTATCCCGTACACGGCCACGCGCAATACCAGACCGTGGCGGTGACCATTCGCCCCGACGGAAAGATGGAGACGCACTTCAAACGCGACGGACGGATCCTCACGAAGCACGTCAGCGAGTTTTCCTCCGATGCCAAAGTCATGATTTCGACATCGGAGCGGACCAATGCCAACGGCGAAGCGCTTACCACCGTCGGATACTTCGACCGCGAGTAGCTTCCCACGATTCAGTCGTATAAATCATAGCCGCGCCGAAGGGCCGCCACAGCCGCGCCTCCCCCAATCCGGATTTCGACAAAAACGGCGAAGATAGCGCCTTTGTAACAAGGATTCGTGGCCGCCTCGCCGACAATGATATGATTTTCATCGAGTGACTACACCGTTGACAGGAGTGGAAGAAATAGCCGAAGCCAGGCGCTTCGTTCAGAAAATTATGGCCAGCCGGGAGCTGGCTCCGTCCCGCCAACTGCGTGAGTTTCTGCACTTTGTCAGCGAGGCCGCCTTCGAAGGCCGTACGCATTTGGAGCAGATCGAAATCGCGGAGAAAGTGCTGAAGCGGGGCAAGGAGTTCAGTCCGCTCGATGATGCTTCCGTCCGCAAACTCGGCACCGCACTTCGCCAGCGGCTGCAGCGGTATTACGAAACCGAGGGTTCGGAAGATTTAATTCGTGTGACGCTGCCAGTCCGGTCCTACATCCCCAGCTTCGAACTGCGAACCGTGATTCCAGCGGAGGCGGAAGTTCCCGTCCCGCCTCCCTCGAGAATCCCCGAACCCCCGCCATCCCGTCGCCGCCTGTTCGCGGGAGCGGCCGCTGCCGCAACCGTCATTGCCGCCGGCGGCTGGTGGTGGCGCCGGAAAGCCTCCCCGGTTCCCAACTCCTTCCTCATCAGAACGCGTCAAGGCGATATCATGCATGGGGTTAACGATGTCGCCAACGATGCGATTCTGTTTGGACCACGAATGGGACCATCGGACGAACTGACCGTCAGGCTTTTGTTTACGCCGGAGCGGGCTACCCAGCAGGCCGGCATCCTCATCTATGGCGACGCCGACCGTTACGTGAAATTGGGCCGTCAGTTTCTAGCCCGTCCCCAACTCGAATTTGGCATGGAAATCCGCGGCCGTTACACCAAGCCCCCCGGGACTTTCGCCTATGATCCCTCAGCCCAAACGGGCGATCCCATCTGGCTGACAATCCGTCCCAATGGTGCGGAATACCGTGCCTTTATCAGCAGCGACGGGACACAATGGAAGTCCTTTGGAAACGTCCTTCAGATGACGGAGCCGATGGACGACGCCCGGGCGGCGTTGTTTGCCCACAACGGACGGTCAAACGCCCCATCCGCGGAAGCGCGCTTTGACCGCGCCGGTATCGGACTCTCGTTCCATAATCTTCCGGAAGGGCCGGCCGAACTCAGCCGCTTCTCAGGTTGGCGGCTCATCGCCACGCCCGGCCTGCAACCAAACGCTCGCTTTGATGGAGAGTGCCTCATGCTCGATACTCTCCCGAGCGATTCCACTCGGGGAATCGATTTTGTGAAGCAGGCTCCCGAAGGGGATTGGACGGTCGTTACGCGGCTCGATTTCCTATCCATGAGCGGATCCACCGCGGGATTGACTGCCATCGGTCCAAAAAGCCGCTTCCGCCTGATCCGCTGGGATCTCGATGGTGGCTCGATTACGGCCGAACATCTTGGCTCGAGGCAATTCAACGTGAAGGATGCCGAAGGGGCGCCCCCGGTGACCCTGCGTATGAGCTGCCGCGCGGGCGTCCTGCGCTGCAGTTTCAGCCGCGATGACCGGCGGTTTGAAGAAGTTCCCCTCGACGTTCGGGTCAACGATCTCACCGATAAGGATTATTCCATTGGCCTGCACGTGTCGACCAGTTCGTGGCGGCCCGGCGATCCCCGCCAGCCGGCGCGGTTTTACTACTTTCGGCAGGAGTGGAACGGTTTCTCGCCGGGAAGTCCACGTGTTGCCGCAAGCAAATGATTCTAAGTCGGTTATCCTGTGAAGGAACGTTGGGGAACCTGCCGGAACGTGGGGTTCGGCGGCCTTCACTGCTGAGAACTTCCAGCGCTGCCGGAAAGGTTGTAGACTCGGGTTGGCATGCGCTCCGTGTCTGAGCTTTTCGCCCTCCTGTTCAGCTTCGCGAGTCCCGAGACCGGGCTCTGGTCGCTGCGTCCGATTCAACAGCCGCCGGAACCTGCGGTGCGAAACGAACAATGGATACGAAATCCAATTGATCGTTTTGTACTCGCGCGTTTGGACCGCGAGGGTCTGAGTCCGTCGCCGGAAGCCTCCCGGTCCACTCTGTTGCGCCGCGTGACGCTCGATCTCACTGGCCTCCCTCCGAGCCCGGAGGATGTGCAAAATTTCCTGAACGACGATAAGGCGGGCGCCTGGGAACGTGTCGTGGACCGGCTGCTGTCCACCTCGCAGTACGGGGAAAAATGGGCCCGCCACTGGCTGGACCAGGCTCGTTACGCCGATAGCGACGGGTATCGGGGGGATGCTTTTCGCCCGTATGCCTGGCGTTGGCGCCGCTGGGTGATCGAGGCGTTGAATCGGGACATGCCCTTCGACCAGTTCACCGTCGAACAGATCGCCGGGGACCTTCTCCCGCATGCCACGATCGAGCAGCAGGTGGCTACCGGCTTCCAGCGCAATACGCTCACGAACCGGGAAGGGGGAACCGACCCCGAGCAGTTCCGTATGGAAGCCGTCATTGACCGTACGAATGTGGTGGGTACCGTATGGCTCGGCCTCACCGCTGGTTGCGCTCAATGTCACGATCATAAGTACGACCCGATCACGCAGCGGGATTACTATCGTCTGCTGGCATTTTTTAACACCGCCGGAGAATGGCATATCGACGCACCGTTGCCGGGAGAGATTGGACCCCATCTCGCGGCGCTGCCCGCTTATAATCGCGCCCGCCGCGAATTGCTCGAGCGATCGAATGTGCAGCCGCTCCAAAGCGAATGGGAGCGGCGCATGCTTGAGGCGGCCGGCCAACCCGGCAAGTGGCTCGATTGGGATCATGCCTTCGACGATCTGCGGACCTCGCTCAGCGACGGCGAGAAGATTCTGCGCACGCCGCCCGAGAGGCGCGTACCCCGCCAGCAGAAAGAGCTCACTGATTACTTTCTGGCGAACTACAACCGCGTGATCACCAAAGAGCGCCGGTCGGAACTCAAGTTCGAAGAACTCCGCAAAGCATTGGCCAAATTGGACGCCGCATTCCCGGCGCAGACCGAAGCGCCCATCCTCCGCGAGGAACTGCCGCGGCGCGCCACCCACATCCTGCAGCGCGGCGACTATCGCAGCCCGGGGGCGCCGGTGGAGCCTGGCACCCCCGCCGTGCTGCCCCCGCTACCGGTTGCCGCATCCCCCTCGCGGCTCGACCTCGCAAGATGGCTCGTTTCCCCGGAAAATCCGCTCACCGCCCGGGTGACGGTGAACCGCATCTGGCAACAATACTTCGGCCGCGGTATCGTCAAGACCTCAGAGAATTTCGGCACTCAGGGCGAGCCGCCGTCCCACCCCGAGTTGCTCGACTGGCTGGCCGCTGACTTCGTCGGCAGCGGCTGGCGTCTCAAGCGTCTGCACCGTCTCATCGTGACCTCGGCGGCATACCGGCAGGAGTCCAAGGTCAGGCCGGAATTACAAAAGCTGGATCCGGGAAATGCGCTGCTCGCGCGGCAATCGCGGATTCGCCTGGCGGCCGAATTCATCCGGGACAGCGCGCTCGCGGCATCCGGGCTTCTCCAGCGCGATACGGGGATTCCGAGCCGCGAGCAGGGATACCATAGAGGTATCTACCAGCGTGCCTTTCGGAACAAGCAGCATCCGTTCCTTGCCAATTTTGACGCGCCGAATGGCTACGCTCCGGTGTGCCGCCGTATGCATTCCACCACTCCTTTGCAGGCGCTGAACCTGCTCAACGATCCGGTCTTCACCCAAGCCGCTCAGGCGCTGGGTTTGCGCGTCCTCAACGAAAGTGCGGGCTTTGAGCCGCGGCTCCGCAGATCCTTCCTGCTCACGTTGGGGCGTATCCCCACAAGCGAGGAGGAGGCCGATCTACGCACTTACCTGGAGCGCCAGACCGCCCTGCTGAAATCGAATGCCGCCGCGGTGGAGGCGATTGTGCCGGCCGCGCTCACCTCTGGCCGGTCGCAACTGGAGGCGGCCGCATGGGCGGGTCTGGCCAGTGTCCTGCTCAACACCGACGAGTTCATTACCCGCGAGTAAACGATGCCCACCCGCAGACAATTCCTCGAACAAACCGCCGGCGGCATCGGAATGATGGCTCTCGCCCGCCTGCTGCACGCCGAGAAACAAAGCGCCCATCGCTCCCATTTCAAAAGCACCGCGAAGAGCGTCATCTTTCTCAACATGCCTGGAGGGCCGAGCCAGCTCGACCTCCTCGACCCTAAGCCGGAACTCGCCAAATGGCACGGCAAGCCGCTCCCTTTATCAGCCACAAAAGATCTGAAACTCGCCTTTATCAAGCCGACGGCAAATGTGGTGGCGAGCCCGAGTGTTTTTTCTCCCCGCGGCCAGAGCGGAATAGAGATTTCCGATTATTTGCCGCACCTCGCCGGTTGCGCGGACGATCTGTGCCTGCTGCGCGCGGTGCACACCGAGGCGTTTAATCACGATCCGGGCGAGCTGATGCTCATGACCGGGCACACGCAGTTCGGACGTCCCTCGATGGGTTCCTGGGTTGTCTATGGTCTTGGGAGCGAGTCTCAGAATCTGCCCGGCTTTGTCGTACTTACGTCCGGCACGCCGCCCAGCGCGGGAACCAACAACTGGTCGGCCGGCTTTCTGCCGTCGGAATATCAAGGCACTCCGCTGCGCGGCAGCGGCGAACCCATCCCTTACCTCGCCAGTCCCGCCGGCTATGACCCGGCGATGCAGCGCGCCCGCCTGGATGCCATCGGGAAATTGAACCGCCATCGCGGCACAATCACCGGGGACGCCGAGATCGAGGCCCGCATCGCCTCCTACGAGCTCGCGTTCCGCATGCAATCGGCGGCCCCCGAACTGCTCGATTTCTCCAAAGAAACCCCCGCCGCTCTGGAAATGTACGGCGTCAACAAGGAACCCACCCATTCCTACGCCGTCAACTGCCTGCTTGCCCGGCGCATGGTCGAACGGGGTGTACGCTTCGTGCTTGTTTCTCACGGAAGCTGGGACGACCATAACGACCTCGATAAGAATCTGAAGAAGAATTGCGAGATTACCGATCGGCCCGCCGCCGCGCTGCTCCAGGACTTGAAGCAGCGCGGGCTGCTCGATTCCACCCTGGTAATCTGGGGCGGAGAATTCGGGCGCACGCCGATGACCCAGCAGCAGCGCCCGGATATCGGCTATGGCCGCGACCACCATCCCAGCTGCTACAGTATGTGGTTGGCGGGCGGCGGCGTGCGCAACGGCCAGGTCATTGGCCGCACTGATGAGTTCGGCCTGCAAGGCGTCGAGGACCGCACTTCGGTAAACGATCTGCAAGCCACTGTGTTGCACCTGCTCGGGTTCGATCATACGAAATTCACGTTTAGCCATATGGGCCGTAACTTCCGTCTTACCGACGTCCACGGCAACGTGATCAGAAAGGCTGCCGGAGGGTGACCATGTCCGTTCCCAGATTTTTTGGCCCGGTCGCGGCTGTTTGGATATTGCCTCTCTTCGCCGCGGAGCCGATGGATTTTTCCCGCGACATCGAGCCGCTCCTGCGCAAGCGCTGCCATGCTTGCCACGGGAGTGTGACCCAGATGAGCGGATTGCGTCTCGACCTGAAGGAAGCAGCCCTCAAAGGGGGCGACTCGGGCGCGGTGATTCTTCCAGGCAAGAGTGCGGAAAGCCGCCTGATCCGGTTGGTGGCGGGGCTCGAAGACAAGAAAGTGATGCCCCCCGCCGGCCCAAGGTTAACGCCGGCGGAGGTGGGGCTACTTCGCGCCTGGGTCGATCAGGGAGCAAAGTGGCCCGATGCGCCGCAGACGGCCGCGGGGGCAGCCGGCGGAAAAGCCCGTCCTTCCCACTGGGCATTTCAACCCGTCTCCAGGCCGCAGCCCCCGTCTGTTCGAAGCGCGGCCTGGGCGCGTAATCCCATCGACCGTTTTGTTTTAGCCAGGCTGGAGCGCGAGGGCATCGAACCTTCCGCCGAAGCGGACCGTCGAACTTTAATCCGCCGCGTCTCCTTTGACCTTACCGGCCTTCCTCCCACTCCCGCCGAGGTGGACGCCTTTCTTCGCGACAACCGTCCCGATGCGTATGAGCGGCTGGTTGACCGGCTGCTCGAATCCCAGCATTACGGGGAGCGCTGGGCGCGCCACTGGCTCGATCTCGCGCGCTATGCCGATAGCGATGGGTATGAGAAGGATTACTACCGGCCGAATGCCTGGCGCTGGCGTCATTGGGTGATCGAATCGTTCAATCAGGACAAGCCATTCGATCAGTTCACGATCGAACAGATCGCCGGCGATTTGCTGCCCGGCGCTGGTCTCGAGCAACGTATTGCCACCGGCTTCCATCGCAATACGCTCACCAACCGCGAAGGCGGCGTGAACATCGAGCAGTTCCGGGTGGAACAGGTGGTGGACCGCGCCGCAACGGTAGGCACCGTGTGGCTCGGCCTGACGATGGGCTGTGCCCAGTGTCACGACCACAAGTACGATCCCATCCGCCAAAAAGAGTTCTACCAGCTGTACTCGTTTTTCAATAACGCCGTGGAAGACAATGTGGATGCGCCGCTGGCCGGCGAGATGGGGCCGTTCCTGCAAACAACGCCGGCCTACCGCAAGCAGCGGGAAGAGTTGCTGAAGCAATACCGCGTGCTCGAATTGCAGGCTCCCTGGGAAGCCAAGATGAGAGAGGCGCGGGCCAATCCGGGCAAGTGGACCGATTGGGATCACGCCTACGACGCCCTGCAGAAATACCTGGATCATTCGGACCGTATCCTGGACGTTCCGATCGAGCAGCGCTCGCAGAAATGGGCCGACTCCATGGTCGATCATTTCGTCATCAACTACCACCGCGTCATTCCCAAAGAAGAGTGGAAGCAGTTGAAGTTTGTCGAGCTTCGGAAAAAGCTCAACGATCTGCGCGACCAGTATCCAGCGCTTAGCGAAGCGCCGGTGATTGCCGAACATCCATCGATCCGCCGCGCCTCGCACATTCATCTGCGAGGCGATTGGCGCCGGAAGGGAGCCGAAGTGCACCCCGGCACGCCGGCGTTTCTCCCTCCCCTGACAGCCAATCCGGCTACGCGCATCGATTTGGCGAAATGGCTCGTGGCGAGGGAGAACCCGCTCACCGCGCGCGTTACCGTCAACCGCTTCTGGCAGGAATTTTTCGGCAGCGGCCTGGTGCGCACGCCAGACAATTTCGGCACCCAGGGGGAAAAGCCGTCGCATCCGGAACTGCTCGACTGGCTCGCCGCAAGCTTCATGGACAACGGCTGGCATATGAAAGCGTTGCACAAGCTGATGGTCACTTCCGCCACGTACCGCCAATCTTCCGCGGCGCGGCCCGATATCGATGCCCGCGATCCCGGCAACATGCTGCTCGCCCGCCAGGTGAGGCTGCGGCTTCCCGCCGAGTTGATTCGCGATGCCGCGCTGAGCGTCAGCGACCTTCTCTACCCCGCGGTGGGCGGCAAGAGCGTTCGGCCGCCGATTCCGCAAGGTGTCGTCGAGCTTTCCTACGGCGGTTCCGTAAAGTGGCCGGAGTCCACCGGCCGTGACCGCTACCGCCGCGGCCTCTATGTTCTGTTTCAACGGACCGTTCCGTATCCGATGCTCATGAATTTCGATGAACCGGATGCCAGTCTCGCTTCCTGCCGCCGCGAGCGGTCCAACACACCCCTTCAGGCGCTGAATCTGTTGAACGATCCCGTATTTGTTGAAGCCGCGCAGGCTCTCGCGGCGCGCGCCTTGCGCACCCCCGCCGCCCACCGCACTGCCCAGCTTTTCGAAACCTGTCTTGCCCGCACCCCGAGTCCGCGCGAACGGGAATGGGTGGATACCTATCTCCGCAAGCAAATCCAGTTGCTCGAAGAGAATCCCAAGCAGGCCGAAGAAATGTTTCCGCTGCAGTTTCCCGGCCATAGCCCGGTCGAAGCGGGCGCGTGGACCGCGCTCGCCAGTGCCTTGCTCAACCTCGACGAATTCATTACCCGGGAGTAAACCACCATGAGATTCGAAGATCATCTGCTGACGGAAACGCGCCGGGATTTCTTCCGCAAATCCATCGGAGGGATGGGGACGCTGGCGCTGGCCCACGTGCTGGCACAAGAGGGGCGCACCGCCGACACCGCCGGCGCCAATCCGCTTGCGCCGCGCCAACCTCACTTTGCCGGGAAAGCAAAAAACGTGATCTTCCTTTTTCAGGAAGGCGGGCCCAGCCAACTCGATCTTTACGATCCCAAGCCGGGGCTGCAGAAATGGCACGGCAAACCCTTGCCGCCATCGATGACGAAGGATCTGACGCTCGCCTTCGTCAAGCCGGACGCCAAAATACTCGCTTCCGAACGTAAGTTCATCGCCGGCGGCAAATCAGGCGTCGAGTACTCGGATTACCTGCCGCACATCGGGTCTTGCGCAGACGATATCTGTTTGATCCGCTCGACGTTTACGGAAGCGTTCAATCATCACCCGGGGCAATCCTTGCTGTTCACCGGGTCGACGCAGTTCGGGCGGCCAACCGCCGGGGCATGGGTCACCTATGGACTTGGCAGCGAATCGGACAGCCTTCCGGGATTCGTTGTTCTCAGTTCCGGCCGCGGCACCAGCGGCGGATCGATGAACTGGACCAGCGGTTTTCTCCCTTCCACTTACCAAGGTGTGGTTTTCCGCAGCGGCGGCTCGCCGATTCTCTACCTGTCGAATCCCCCCGGCTTCAGCCGCGAGACGCAGCGCGCGCGGCTCGATCTGATCCGCCAGTTAAACCAGGAGCGCGCCGAAATTTCCGGCGATCGCGCCATCTCCTCGCGCATTCATTCCTATGAGCTTGCCTTCCGCATGCAGATGAGTGCCCCCGGGCTGCTCGACTTTTCGAAAGAGTCGCCCGCGACGCTCGAAATGTACGGCGTGAATAACGAGGTCACCCGTCCCTACGCGGTCAATTGCCTGCTGGCGCGGCGCATGGTGGAGGCGGGCGTTCGCTTTGTGATGCTCGCCCATGCCAGCTGGGACGACCATCAGGAATTGAACAAAAAGCTGAAGAAAAATTGCGCCATGACCGACCAGCCGGCGGCGGCCCTCATCAAGGATCTGAAGCAGCGGGGTTTGCTCGATTCCACGCTGGTGGTCTGGGCGGGAGAGTTTGGCCGCACCCCGATGGGACAGCTGGAGCGCACGGACGAAGATCCTGGGCGGGATCATCATCCCAATTGCTACAGCACGTGGGTTGCGGGCGGCGGCGTGCGCGGCGGTCAAGTGATTGGAAGATCCGATGACATCGGCCTCCAGGTAGCGGAAGGAAAAGTTCATGTCCATGATTTGCAGGCCACCCTGCTGCACTGCCTGGGGCTGGATCACACGCGCCTCACCTACCGGCACATGGGACGTGACTTCCGCCTCACCGACGTGGGAGGGTCGGTAGTTAAGAAAATGATCGGTTAACGCCCCATGAAACAACCCCTGGGACTATTGGGTGTAGGACTGGTCGGGCGCGCGCTGATAGGGCGTTTACGGACCGCGGGTTTTGCGGTTTGCGCCTACGATCCCGCGCCCGCTTCCCGCCAGCATGTGATCGGACTCGGAGCCGAGTGGATCGAGTCGGAACGAGAGGTAGCGAGGACCTGCCGTCGCGTCATTCTCAGCCTGCCCGGACCGGCGGAAGTCCGAGCCGTCATGGATCTCATTGCAGCCGAACTTCGCCCCGGCGATCTGATGATCGACACCACCACCGGGGACCCCAAGGACGTGGAAGCCTTCGCGCGCCTCCTCGCCGAGCGCCAGGTGTGGTATCTGGACGCCACACTCGGTGGTTCCAGCCGCCAGATTGCTACGGGCGAGGCAATCGTCATTTGCGGCGGACCGGACGCCGGCTTTTCCGAAGCCGCACCGATCCTGCATTCTATCAGCGACCGCGTCTTCCATACGGGACCACCGGGAAGCGGCACCCGGATGAAGCTCGTATTAAACTTAGTGCTCGGACTTCAGCGAGCCGTACTCGCGGAAGCTTTGGAATTCGCAAACCGCTTCGAGATCGAACCTGATCGCGCCCTCACCATCCTGAAAGCGAGCCCCGCCTATGCCACGGTCATGGATACCAAGGGCGAGAAGATGCTCCGCGGCGATTTCCACCCCGAGGCTCGTCTGGCTCAGCATGCCAAGGATGTGCGGCTGATGCTGCAATGTGGAATGGAGAACGGGGCCTTTCTCCCGCTGACGCGCGTCCACGACGGACTTCTCCGGGAAGCCGTAGCCCGCGGCTGGGGGCCGGAGGACAATAGCGCGATCATTAAACTTTTTCAGAGAGGCGGGACTAGCTGAAGCCCGCTCATCTGAACGCGAAAGAACGTCGGAGAACGTTGCGGAACTAGCTGAAAGCAATCGCTATAATGATATCCTTCGGAAGCTACGCTACGCTACAGGGGAGCTTGTTCATGAAATCCGGACTTCGTTGTCTCAGTTTATTTCTCGCCTTTGTTCTGACATCCCAATTGGGATTGTGCCAGGTGACGACGGCAACTATTTATGGAACCGTTCTGGATGCCACGGGAGGGGCGGTGCCGGGCGCCACCGTTACCGTAACAAACGAAGGTACGGCGGCGGTCACGAATGCCACCTCCGGCACGCTGGGAGAGTTCACGGTCACCTTCCTGGCGGTTGGCTCTTATACGGTTACTGTAGAAGCCAAAGGCTTCAAAACTTACAAACAGACCGGTCTCCCATTGGGAGCCGGGCAACGTGTGCAGGTGGAAGTCAAGCTGGATGTGGGCGACACGAAGGAGACGGTCTCCATCACAGCCGATGCTCCCCTGCTGGAGACTTCCACTGCCGAGCAGCGGCAAAATCTCACCACGTCGGAAGTGCGCGAATTGCCCACCGCGCGCCGCGACTGGACCAATCTTCTCGCCATCGGCACCGGCGTCCGAACCGCGGGCAGCGGCGGTCTGACATTAAACGGATTGCCGCCCGCCGCCTTCCGCATGACGGTGGATGGTACCGACGCCGCCGGCGACCCCGAACTGCCGTCCCTCTCGCTTTACCAGAACTTCAACTATGTAAAAGGCGTCAGCCTGGAGGCGATTTCGGAAGTCAACGTTTCCAAGGGCATCGCCTCGGCGGAAGTGTCGAACACGATGTCTGGGAACGTCAATCTGATTACCAGAAGCGGGACAAACCAGTTTCACGGAAGCCTGTTTGAAAACAATCAGACGGAGAATTACGCCGCCAGAAATCAATTCCTGGCCACCAAGGCTCCGCTTGTCTTCAATCAGTTCGGCGGTTCTCTGGGCGGGCCGGCGATCAAGAATAAGCTCTTCTTTTTCGGCGTTTATGAGGGGTACCGGGAAAAGGCGTTTCGTCCCATCAGCGGCAATGTCCCGACTCAGGAACTGCGCGACCGCGCCATTGCCGCGGTGCCCGCTTATAAGGCGTTTTTCGACACCTTTCCCTTGCCGAATAATCCTGTCGCCCCTGGCGCCACCACCGGGTTCTATCAGGGGGCCGCGTCCAACAGCGCTTCCGACAATCATGCGGTCGCGCGTGTGGATTACAACATTTCGAGCGCGGACGTGGTGAGTGTGCGCTACACCCGGGGCCGCCCGTCCCTCGACCAGCCGCGAGTCACAACCAACAACCGCACCTTCAGCGGTCTCACCGAAGTCGGCACAATCAATTACACCCACATTCAGGCAACCATCAGCAACCAGTTCCGTTTTGGCTACAACCGTAACGATGTCCGCCGCCTCGACAACCTATTCACCGTCGGCGCCACTCCCATCGTAGGGAACCTCGGGTTTGGCGATGCCGGCGAAACTCTGTTCAAAGGCGGCTCCACCCGAAGCTTTGAAGATGTCGTCGCTGTCACCAAAGGCCGCCACTCGATAAAGTTCGGCGGGCTGCTGATCAATTCCGTGGCCGGGCGCGACAATATCGAAACTCCCGAGCTGCGTTTTGCCAGCGTCGACGATCTGCTGGCAAACCGCGTTCTCCAGGCGCAGGTGACCTGGGGTGTGAATCCTTTCAAGATCACCAGCTGGACGATGGGCTTCTTTGCCCAGGACGACTTCCGCGTAACCCGGCGTCTCATTCTAAACATGGGAATCCGCTACGACTACATGTCCGTTCCACGGGAGCGGGACGACCGCTTGTTTAATCGCAGCGCTCCGTTCGGATTTGGACCGCTGCGCCCGGCGGATAGCGTCTACGATGCGGACCGCCTGAATTTCGCGCCCCGCTTCGGTTTCGCCTACACCGCAGACGACTCCGGCAAAACCGTGATTCGCGGCGGCACTGGCGTATTCACCAACCCCCACACCCTGTTCGGCGGCCCGGTAGAACTGGTACGCAACGCTGTGGATGAGCCCAACCGGTTCATCTTCACTCGCGCCGACATCGAACGGCTTGGGCTCAGATATCCGATTACCAACGCCAATAGTCTGCAGTATGTCCGCAATCCAAACGCTCCGTGGTCCAATACCAGCATCAACACGAACTTTCCAAATCCCTACAGCATCCAGTTCAATTTTGGCGTTCAGCGGGCTTTGACGTCGAGCCTCGTAATGGAGTCGAGCTACGTGGGAACTCGCGGCGTGAAACTGATCATGGTGCGCGATTACAACCAGGTGGATCGTATTACCGGCACGCGCAACCCCAGCTTCGGCCAAAATCGATACTACGACACCTCGGAATCGAGCCACTATCATTCGTGGCAGAATTCCCTGCGGAAGCGCCTCTCCCATAACTTCCTGTTCAATGTTCACTACACTTACTCGAACAACATGTCGTATAACGACGGCGATCTGCTGTTACCAAACGCCCGTCCGCAGGACATCAACAACCTCAGAGCGGAGAAAGGTCCCACACCGTTTGACATCCGGCATCAGTTCATTACGGACTTCCTCTACGAAGTCCCCACACCACGCTGGGGCGGGTCGGCCGGCAACGCGATGCGGCTGGTATTAGGTGGCTGGCAGATTAGCGGTGTCATGCGGGTGTATAGCGGCTCTCCCTTCGATTTAACGCAGCCCTCTTCGGTTCCCGGCAGCAGGCCCGATTACATCAGCGGTGAGCCCATCAACAGCAACTACAGGGACACCCTGCAGTATCTGAACCGTGCCGCGTTCGCCCTCGTTCCCGTCATCCCCGCCAGCGGAGCCACCGCCCGCCCGGGCACCATTGGACGAAATGCATTACGCGGTCCCGGCAGTTGGAATGTCGACGCGGGTTTGGCGAAGAATTTCGCATTCACCGAGCGCACCCGCTTCCAATTCCGTGTGGACCTGTTCAACGCCTTCAATCACACGAATCTGGGCGGCGTTTCCACAAATATCCAGGCGGGCAACTTTGGCAGGCTTACCTCGGCCGGCGCCCGCGGCGTCCAACTGAACGGCAGGTTCAGCTTCTAACAATGGAGCCGGCAGCAAGGAAGGTTACCGTATGACTAGAAGGACGGCGCTGGCGCTCGCCGCCGCGGGTGCGGGCGCTTATGCCGCTGACAAGCCTCCAATCGGTATCGGCTTTATTGGCATCAGCCATTCCCATGCCGAGGGCAAGCTCGCTGTCGTCAAGGCGTCTCCGCACTGGAAGATCGTGGCCGTGGCGGAAAGCGATCCCAAGTTCCGGGACGTTGCCCGCAAAATGGGTCTTACGCTTGTCACCCGGGAAGAACTGCTGGCGCATCCCGGCATTCAAGTAGTCGCCGTCGAATCGGCCGTGCGCGATCACGCCCCGGACGGGCTGGCGGTCTTGAAAGCCGGGAAGCATCTCCACCTCGAGAAGGCCCCGGCGGATTCCATGGCGGGTTTCGAAAAGATTGTTTCCCTGGCCCGCAGTAAATCCCTGTTGCTGCAAGTCGGCTATATGTGGCGCTACCACACCGCCATCGCTCAGGCGCTGGAAGCCGGCAAGAAGGGCTGGTTGGGTTCCATTTATCTGGTCAAAGCCACCATGGGCAATCAACTGGCGGTTAAACGGCGGCCGGAGTGGGCGGAATTCGCCGGCGGAAACATGTTTGAACTGGGTGGGCACGTCATTGATCCGATGATTCGGCTCATGGGCAAGCCGCGAGACGTAAAATCCATTCTGCGCACCGACGGCGATTTCAAGGACTCTCTCAAGGACAACACGCTGGCCATCTTTCAGTGGGATAAAGCGCTCGGCATCGTGCATGGCTCCAACCTTCAGCCCGGGTCATCCCGTTACCGCGCTTTTGAAATACACGGCACCAATGGAGCCGCGATCGTCAATCCGATCGAAGCTCCGGTGCTCACCATCGATCTTGAAAAAGCCGCCGGACCCTACGTGAAGGGAGTTCAGAAAGTTCCTGTACCTCCTTATGAGCGCTATGTGGACGACATGGTGGAATTGGCTGCGGCCGTGCGCGGGGAATCCAAACTCCGGGTTACTTACGAGGAAGATCTGATGGTGCACGAAGCGCTGTTGCGCGCAAGCGGGATGTACTGAGGCCACCATGCGAAACACCCGCCGTGATATGCTGCGGCTCGCTGCCGCCGGCGCCGCCGCCCCCGCCGCATCGGCTATGCAAACCGCTGGCCGCATCGATTGCCAAAGCCATCTGTTTTCCGAGGAGTTTCTCCAAATCCTGGAAAAGCGCAAAGTATCGCCTTACGTCGTCCGCGAGGGCAAAGACCGTTTCGTGATTGTTGGCGATTGGAAGCGCCGCATCCTGCCGAAGCACACCGATATCCCCGCCAAACTGGCCGACATGGATCGCACCGGTATCGCCATGGCGGGTATCAGCATCAACGATCCGGGACCGGAACTGTTCGGCAAGGATTCCGCCGCCATGGCCGTGCTGTTGAACGATTTCATCGCCGAAACCGTGAAGCGTCATCCCACCCGTTTTTTCGGCCTGGCGACGCTTCCCTTCGATACGCCGGACAAGATGATGAAAGAGTTTGAACGCGCCACCGGCAAATTGGGGATGAAGGGCATCCTGCTTTACTCCAACCTCGATGGCCGTTTCCCGGACGAGGAACCCTATCGCCCGCTCTTCGCCGAAGCGGAGCGCCGCGGCATTCCCATTCTGCTGCATCCCGCGTTGCCGATGACCTTTCAGGCAGTAAAGGGATACGAGATGACGGCTATGCTCGGTCTGATGTTCGATACTACGATTGCGCTTTGCCGTCTGATCCTTTCCGGCGTATTGGACAAGCATCCGAACCTAAAACTCGTTTGCCCGCACGTCGGCGGCGCTTTGCCTTACCTCATTGGCCGCGTCGATCACCAGACGATGGTGCTGAAGCGCGGCGCCGAGCATATCCACAAGGCGCCCAGTGAATACTTGAAACGTGTTTGGTTCGACACCGTCACACCCATCGGACTGGCCATCCGCTACGCCTACGATTTCGCCGGGCCCGCTAAGATTCTTTATTCGAGCGACCATCCGTGGGTGGATCCGCAGATCATCATCGACCAGGTGGACGCGCAGAAGTTCCCCGCCGCGGATCGCACGCGCATTTATTCAGGCAATGCAAAGGCTCTGTTCGGAGTATGAGTATCACCCGCCGCTCGCTTCTACTGGGCGCCGCGGCGCTGCCCTGCCTGGCGGCGGGCAACCGCTGGTCGATCTGTAGCGAGACCTTTGCCGGCATGGATTTTAATTCGGCGTGCAAGGCGGCGCGGCGTTCGGGTTACGCGGGAATCGAGATTGAACCCGCGCATCTTGGTCCCGATCCCGCTTCTCTCCCGTTCTCCAGGCGCAAGGAAATCCGTGCCGCGATCGAGGCTGAAAACCTCACCTGCGTTGGATTGCATTCGATGTTCAAAGCGCCCGCTGGTTTGCATTTGACTACGCCCGATGCCGCCGTCCGCCGAAAAACCTGGGCGTACTTCGCAAAGCTCATCGATCTGGCGGCCGACCTGGGCGACAACCCGGTGCTGGTGTTAGGTTCCTCTAAACAACGCGCCGCCATCGACGGGGCAACGGTGGCGGACGCGGTGGCGCGGCTCACCGAAGGGCTTCAACAGCTGGCGCCCGCGGCCGTAAGCCGTAAAGCAACGATTCTGATGGAACCGCTGGCGCCCCATCAATGTAATGTCGTGCATACCTTCGAGGAAGCGATGCAGATCGTCCGCGCCGTGAACAGTCCGGCTGTGCAGTCCATTCTGGACACGCATAACACCGCCGCCGAGAAGATGCCGCTCGCTGCTCTGATCCGCAAATACTTCTCCTCGATCCGCCATGTCCACTTGAACGAGCTCGATGGAAAGCGGCCTGGCGCGGGAGATTTTCCATTTCCAATCGTGTTGAAAACCCTCAGCGAGCTGCGCTATCAGGGCTGGCTGTCGGTGGAAGTTTTCGACTACAAACCCGATGGCGAGACCGTAGCGCGCCAAGCCATCGAGTATCTCAAGAGTATTCAATAACGGTAGGGAGCGAATTATGAATCGCCGCAATTTTATGACTTCAGCCGCGCTTGGCGCCGGGTTGCAGACGCGGATCTGGGCCGCAAACGATAAGGTGAACGTCGCCATCGTCGGCGTCGGCGGACGCGGCCAGAATCATGTCGCGGACTTCGCGCGCCGCGGCAACGCCAACCTCGCCGCCGTCTGCGACGTGAACACGGCGCAAACCGAGCGCGCCGTCCAGATGTACTATACGGAGAAAAACGTCAAGCCGAAAGTCTACGGCGATTTGCGGAAGCTCTATGAGGATAAAGATGTCGATGCCGTAATCATCGCCACTCCCAATCACTGGCACGCGCTGGCGGGCATTTGGGCCTGCGAGGCGGGCAAAGACGTCTATGTCGAAAAACCGGTCAGCTACAACGCTTTTGAAGGCGAGCGCCTCGTGGCCGCCGCCAGGCGCTACAACCGCATCGCCCAGGGCGGCATGCAGCGCCGTAGCCTCGAGCACAAAAAACGCGCCGTGGCGCTGCTGCGGGAAGGCGCAATCGGCAAGGTCTACATGGCTCGCGGACTTTGCTATAAGCGGCGCCAGTCCATCGGCCGTAAACCGGACGGGCCCGTTCCTCCGGGCGTGAATTGGGACCTCTTTCTTGGTCCCGCACCGATGCGCGCTTTCAACGAGAACCGGCTCAAGTATAACTGGCACTGGTTTTGGGATACCGGCAACGGCGACATCGGCAACCAGGGAATTCACGAACTCGACTACGCCCGTTGGGGTCTGAACCAGACCGGCAATCCAAAGACGGTGTTCAGCGGCGGCGGCAAATACGTGTATGACGATGACCAGGAGACGCCGAACACCCAAGCCGCGGTCTACGATTACGGCGACTGCGAAATGAGCTTCGAAGTTCGCGGCTTGCCCACCGGCGGCGAAAGCGATCTCAGCGTCCGCGGCGGCAACTTTGTCGGCATTTTATTCTACGGCGCCAAAGG